>NZ_JAKUEU010000492.1:0-200 GCF_022663075.1 Bacillus cereus group sp. BfR-BA-01441 | reverse complement strand
AATCAAAAAAATATTAAACGGCCTAAGTTTAAATTGTTTAATATAGATCCTATCCCTTTTTATACTCCACCACGCTCACAACAAAATAATTCAGTTTCATCAGAACCAACAGATACTTCACCACGTTTACAACAAAATACCTCAGTTTCATCAGAACCAACAGATACTTCACCACGTTTACAACAAAATACCTCAGTTTC
>NZ_JAKUEU010000491.1:0-201 GCF_022663075.1 Bacillus cereus group sp. BfR-BA-01441 | reverse complement strand
GATAGATAGATATTTAGGTTTTAGTTTAGAAATATTAGATTTTAATTCTAAAAGATTAAGTTCTAATTCAGATAGATTAGGTTTTAGTTTACTTTCATTTTGCAAGTTACCTTGATTCTTCTGTTTTTCTTGATGTTTTTGAGCTTTTTTTTGATTAGTAACTTTCTTTTCTTTACGGAGTTCATTAATTGCATTAATATA
>NZ_JAKUEU010000490.1:0-201 GCF_022663075.1 Bacillus cereus group sp. BfR-BA-01441 | reverse complement strand
GATAAATCAGGAAATACATCTAGTACAACAGTGACAGTAAAAGTAGTAGAAAAAGAGGAAGAAAAAGATACAGAAGCACCAGTATTAACGCCAAAAGAAGGTGTAACAGTACATCAAGGAGATAGTTTAAATGCTGGTGATCTAGTAAATGTATCAGATAATAAAGACCCAAATCCAGTATTAACAATTGGAGCATACGAT
>NZ_JAKUEU010000489.1:0-201 GCF_022663075.1 Bacillus cereus group sp. BfR-BA-01441 | reverse complement strand
ATTTCTGGTATGATGTGGAAGAATGAAATAGTGATATAGTTTTGTATGAATTTTTTGTGAATTAAATAAACAATTCATACAAAAAAACAAATAAAAAAACAAATAAAAAAACAAATAAAAAAAACCCCAGTACACACTTTTTTAAATGGTTAGGCTTTGGCGGGCTAACACCATTTAAAAAGTCCAAGAATACAGAGGTTT
>NZ_JAKUEU010000488.1:0-202 GCF_022663075.1 Bacillus cereus group sp. BfR-BA-01441 | reverse complement strand
TGGGAAGGCGACAAGTGGATGAATCCTACGGCTGAACAAATTACTGTCAACAAAACGATTTATGCGTATAATGAGCCTTCATTTAATGCAACAAAAGCAAATTATGGAGCACCATTTAACCCGCAAAATTGGGGAGTAGTAGAAAAAAAAGAAAATGGCTGGATGAAGGTAAGTACTTATGAAGGTTATAAGTGGATCAATC
>NZ_JAKUEU010000487.1:0-202 GCF_022663075.1 Bacillus cereus group sp. BfR-BA-01441 | reverse complement strand
GTCTTTTCTAAATCACTTATAAAGGGGTAATTATTTTATGAAATTTAAAGTATTCTTTTTAACCATTACCATTCAAAAAAATAAATTTTCCGAGTCTGAAATGCTTCATGAACGACAAATTAATCAGGCTATGAATTCTGTAAAAGAAAGACAAAGTCATTACTGTAGTCATCTGTAATTCCAATTCGAAAGGAGGAATTCA
>NZ_JAKUEU010000486.1:0-204 GCF_022663075.1 Bacillus cereus group sp. BfR-BA-01441 | reverse complement strand
GTATTTTCAATAGAACATACGAACATACAAGCGGTTTTTCTGCATATGGAACGGAACGAATGTTCGGTCCTCTTTCTGATCCAGACGATCTAGACGATCTGATCCAGACGATCTAGACGATCTAGATAATCCGAATGATCCACGCCCGTTTTTTTCGTCAGCCAGTTTTTTGTGGAAATATTTATAAAAGATTAAGAATCATAA
>NZ_JAKUEU010000485.1:0-204 GCF_022663075.1 Bacillus cereus group sp. BfR-BA-01441 | reverse complement strand
GGTGGAACAACAGATCCAACTAAACCACCAACTGGTGGTGGAAACACTGGCGGAGAAACTGGTGGTGGAAACACTGGCGGAGAAACTGGTGGTGGAAACACTGGTGGAGAAACTGGTGGTGGAAACACTGGTGGAGAAACTGGCGAAAAAGATACAGAAGCACCAGTATTAACGCCAAAAGAAGGTGTAACAGTATTTGTAGGA
>NZ_JAKUEU010000484.1:0-205 GCF_022663075.1 Bacillus cereus group sp. BfR-BA-01441 | reverse complement strand
ACAGAAGAAAGTAGAAGAACAAAAGAAAGCAGAGGAACAAAAGAAAGCCGAAGAACAAAAGAAAGCCGAAGAACAAAAGAAAGTAGAAGAACAGAAGAAAGCCGAAGAACAGAAGAAAGTAGAAGAACAGAAGGAAGCGGAGTAACTGCTTTAGTGAAACAGCCAGAAAACAAGAATGTGGTGTAAGAGAGAGTGAACGAATAAG
>NZ_JAKUEU010000483.1:0-205 GCF_022663075.1 Bacillus cereus group sp. BfR-BA-01441 | reverse complement strand
TGTGGAGCTGACGAATACTAATAGATCGAGGACTTAACCATATAATATGTAGCAATGTTATCTAGTTTTGAAGGAATATGCCTTCATAGTTTGGTGATGATGGCAGAGAGGGCACACCCGTTCCCATACCGAACACGGAAGTTAAGCTCTCTAGCGCCGATGGTAGTTGGGACCTTGTCCCTGTGAGAGTAGGACGTCGCCAAGC
>NZ_JAKUEU010000482.1:0-206 GCF_022663075.1 Bacillus cereus group sp. BfR-BA-01441 | reverse complement strand
AAGTAGAAGAACAAAAGAAAGCAGAGGAACAGAAGAAAGTAGAAGAACAAAAGAAAGCAGAGGAACAAAAGAAAGCCGAAGAACAAAAGAAAGCCGAAGAACAAAAGAAAGTAGAAGAACAGAAGAAAGCCGAAGAACAAAAGAAAGCCGAAGAACAGAAGAAAGTAGAAGAACAGAAGGAAGCGGAGTAACTGCTTTAGTGAAAC
>NZ_JAKUEU010000481.1:0-206 GCF_022663075.1 Bacillus cereus group sp. BfR-BA-01441 | reverse complement strand
CCAATTATAGAGCAAATATTACATGATCCATATGTACAAGCGATACTAAAGGAAACACACTCATAATTGTAAAAAAATATATCAACGATTTTTCAATTATATCTATCATAACTTACGATATATCAACGGTTCGACACGAAATATCGATTTAGCTACAAAAAAGAAGCTGTTCAAATATTGAACAGCTTCTCTCATATTAACGAGTT
>NZ_JAKUEU010000480.1:0-206 GCF_022663075.1 Bacillus cereus group sp. BfR-BA-01441 | reverse complement strand
CACACCCGTTCCCATACCGAACACGGAAGTTAAGCTCTCTAGCGCCGATGGTAGTTGGGACCTTGTCCCTGTGAGAGTAGGACGTCGCCAAGCTATTTATATTGTCGCGGGGTGGAGCAGCACGGTAGCTCGTCGGGCTCATAACCCGAAGGTCGCAGGTTCAAATCCTGTCCCCGCAACCAAATGGTCCCGTGGTGTAGTGGTTA
>NZ_JAKUEU010000479.1:0-207 GCF_022663075.1 Bacillus cereus group sp. BfR-BA-01441 | reverse complement strand
CGGAATTTCACGTGTTCCGCCGTACTCAGGATACATTCAAGAGAGAACGAAGTTTCGACTACGGGGTTGTTACCCTCTACGACGGACCTTTCCAGATCGCTTCGTCTACCTCGTTCCTTTGTAACTCCGTATAGAATGTCCTACAACCCCAAGAGGCAAGCCTCTTGGTTTGGGCTATGTTCCGTTTCGCTCGCCGCTACTCAGGAA
>NZ_JAKUEU010000478.1:0-207 GCF_022663075.1 Bacillus cereus group sp. BfR-BA-01441 | reverse complement strand
CGTAACAAGGTAGCCGTATCGGAAGGTGCGGCTGGATCACCTCCTTTCTATGGAGAATTGATAAGCGCTGCTTATCAATATAAGTTTCCGTGTTTTGTTTTCGTTTAGTTTTGAGAGTTCAATTCAGTATTGACTCTTAAATGAGGATATGATATAAATAAATCCTGCAATTTGTATGGGCCTATAGCTCAGCTGGTTAGAGCGCAC
>NZ_JAKUEU010000477.1:0-207 GCF_022663075.1 Bacillus cereus group sp. BfR-BA-01441 | reverse complement strand
GCTGAAGCTCAAGCAGCGGCTAAGGCTCAAGAAGCAGCTAAAGCTCGTGAAGTAGCTAAAGCTCAAGAGGCAGCTGAAGCTCGTGAAGCAGCTAAGGCTCAAGAAGCAGCTGAAGCTCGTGAAGCGGCTAAGGCTCAAGAAGCGGCTAAAGCTAAAAAACCAGCTACACAACAACCTGTTGCAAAAGAAACTGAAACAAGTGCACCA
>NZ_JAKUEU010000476.1:0-207 GCF_022663075.1 Bacillus cereus group sp. BfR-BA-01441 | reverse complement strand
CTGGAAAGGTCCGTCGTAGAGGGTAACAACCCCGTAGTCGAAACTTCGTTCTCTCTTGAATGTATCCTGAGTACGGCGGAACACGTGAAATTCCGGCGGAATCTGGGAGGACCATCTCCCAAGGCTAAATACTCCCTAGTGATCGATAGTGAACCAGTACCGTGAGGGAAAGGTGAAAAGCACCCCGGAAGGGGAGTGAAAGAGATC
>NZ_JAKUEU010000475.1:0-208 GCF_022663075.1 Bacillus cereus group sp. BfR-BA-01441 | reverse complement strand
CATTTGATAAAGGTAGCATTAAGTCGTTAGATAACCAAGGTGAAAACAACAACCAAGGTGAAAACAACAACCAAGGTGAAAACAACAACCAAGGTGGAAACAACAACCAAGGTGAAAACAACAACCAAGGTGGAAACAACAACCAAGGTGAAAACAACAACCAAGGTGGAAACAACAACCAAGATAATAACACAACAATTGATCCAAA
>NZ_JAKUEU010000474.1:0-208 GCF_022663075.1 Bacillus cereus group sp. BfR-BA-01441 | reverse complement strand
CGAAACGTGAGGAGTAGTGAAAGACGGTTATAGACCGTTATGTCTAAAGAGTGGTGAAACGACACTGTTTCACAATTTAGGGTGGTACCGCGAATTTTTCGTCCCTGCATAATTATATGCAGGGACGTTTTTTTATCCAATCATTTCCGTATCATATAGAAGGACTAACAATTACCGGTAATTTGTCACAAAATTCTAAATTTTAGAA
>NZ_JAKUEU010000473.1:0-208 GCF_022663075.1 Bacillus cereus group sp. BfR-BA-01441 | reverse complement strand
AGATTCATAAACAAATCATTCTATGCGTATAACGAAGCTTCATTTAATGCAGCAAAAGCAAACGCTGGAGCATTATATAATCCACAGAATTTTAGAGTTGTGGATGGGACAACTAGTGGATGGTTAAAGATTAAAACATGGGAAGGCGACAAGTGGGTTAATTTAAGTACGGAAGCTACAGGTATAGAATTCTATGTGGAAGCTACTG
>NZ_JAKUEU010000472.1:0-209 GCF_022663075.1 Bacillus cereus group sp. BfR-BA-01441 | reverse complement strand
CTATATACTCGAAAAGAGGAGATGTCTGCTGTGACCTCTTCTCTTTTCGATTTGTTGAACAATCCTGTGGTAAATGAAATTATATCAACGATTTTTCGAATATATCTATCAAAACTCACAATATATCAACGATTCGACAAGAAATATCGATTTACAGACAAAAATCGATATCCCTTCCTAAACCGTCATCTTCCAACTAGATAACGCTA
>NZ_JAKUEU010000471.1:0-209 GCF_022663075.1 Bacillus cereus group sp. BfR-BA-01441 | reverse complement strand
AAGCTATTGATGAGCAAATTCAGGCTCTTCAGCAACAATTAAACGTTGCAATTGAAGCGGAAGGACAAAAGAAAGTAGAAGAACAAAAGAAAGCAGAGGAACAGAAGAAAGCCGAAGAACAAAAGAAAGCCGAAGAACAGAAGAAAGTAGAAGAACAGAAGGAAGCGGAGTAACTGCTTTAGTGAAACAGCCAGAAAACAAGAATGTGG
>NZ_JAKUEU010000470.1:0-210 GCF_022663075.1 Bacillus cereus group sp. BfR-BA-01441 | reverse complement strand
ATATGTTTGATATATTCTTCTTCTTCCTTTGTAAACACTATCTCATTTTGAGCTGTATTATTAGATATTTTCTCTATTAAAGAAGAAGAAGTATTTAATTGTGTATTATTTAACTGTGTATTTTTTTCACTGTGTATTCTTATAGTTCTTCCTTCTGAACACTCCAAATTCAACACTTCATTTTCGGCACTCCCTTTTCGACACTCCAAA
>NZ_JAKUEU010000469.1:0-210 GCF_022663075.1 Bacillus cereus group sp. BfR-BA-01441 | reverse complement strand
TTTAGTATATTATTGCGTTCAAGGCGATTTTATTTCTCTTATTTATTCCAAAAAAACGGTTGATATAAAAAGGTTCTATTTAATACATATAAAAAAAGAGTCGTGATTTTTCACGACCCTAGTTTAGTATAGGTAATATTATAATTCTTCTAACCATATTCCACTATTCGGAAACTCTTGATTCAATCTATCAATGACCGCTTGCGCTTC
>NZ_JAKUEU010000468.1:0-211 GCF_022663075.1 Bacillus cereus group sp. BfR-BA-01441 | reverse complement strand
GCGGAGTGCTTAATGCGTTAACTTCAGCACTAAAGGGCGGAAACCCTCTAACACTTAGCACTCATCGTTTACGGCGTGGACTACCAGGGTATCTAATCCTGTTTGCTCCCCCCGCTTTCGCGCCTCAGTGTCAGTTACAGACCAGAAAGTCGCCTTCGCCACTGGTGTTCCTCCATATCTCTACGCATTTCACCGCTACACATGGAATTCC
>NZ_JAKUEU010000467.1:0-211 GCF_022663075.1 Bacillus cereus group sp. BfR-BA-01441 | reverse complement strand
TTTTGAAGTAAAGGAAAATGGTAAAGTACAAACATTTACTGTAACTAACAAACTTGTAAAAGGTTCTATTGAAATCCATAAAGTTGACGATAACAAAAAACCTTTATCAGATGTTGAATTTACTGTCTATAATGAAAAAGGTGAAGAAGTAACTAAGGTTATTACTAATAAAAATGGTATTGCTTCTGTTAAGGATCTTCCTTATGGAAAA
>NZ_JAKUEU010000466.1:0-211 GCF_022663075.1 Bacillus cereus group sp. BfR-BA-01441 | reverse complement strand
ATGAAGGATGGAGTTCAGAAATTAGCAGATGGATCTAATAAATTAGTAGATGGATCAGGCAAAGTAACAAACGGTTTAAATGTGCTAAATAGTAAAACAGGTGAAATGCAGGTAGGTATCGGAAAATTAGTAGATGGGTCAGGCAAAGTAACAAATGGTTTAAATACGCTAAATAGCAAAACAGGTGAAATGCAGATAGGTATAGGGAAAT
>NZ_JAKUEU010000465.1:0-211 GCF_022663075.1 Bacillus cereus group sp. BfR-BA-01441 | reverse complement strand
TGTAAAGAGCGGTGACGTTTTCGCCCATTTTGCAAATTCGTCCATTTTATCTTTCGAACCCGCGAAGTCCATAGCCATGCCCTGGGAATGGCTATCCGGTCTCCCGCTCGGGCCGGTAGAACCGGGGCGGTACCCGCTTGTGAATCGTAAACCAAGGGATAACGCCTTATCATAAACTTGCTTCAGCTTGTCGTTTAGTTTGAGTCCCTGT
>NZ_JAKUEU010000464.1:0-211 GCF_022663075.1 Bacillus cereus group sp. BfR-BA-01441 | reverse complement strand
ATTAATGCAATTAATGAACTCCGTAAAGAAAAGAAAGTTACTAATCAAAAAAAAGCTCAAAAACATCAAGAAAAACAGAAGAATCAAGGTAACTTGCAAAATGAAAGTTATGGTAACTTGCAAAATGAAAGTTACGGTAACTTGCAAAATGAAAGTAAACTAAAACCTAATCTATCTGAATTAGAACTTAATCTTTTAGAATTAAAATCTA
>NZ_JAKUEU010000463.1:0-212 GCF_022663075.1 Bacillus cereus group sp. BfR-BA-01441 | reverse complement strand
AACAAGATAAAGCTAAAAAAGAAGAAGCAATTAAGGAACAGCAAAAAAGTGAAGTAGAGAAAAAGAAAGTGGCACAAGTACAAGAAAAAAATGATATGGCTAAAAAAGAAGCAGCGATAAAAGCCGAGCAAAAGAATGAAGTAGCTAAAAAAGAAGTAGCAAAGCCAGTTGTACAAGGTGAAAAATTACCAAATACAGCATCAAATAATGTA
>NZ_JAKUEU010000462.1:0-212 GCF_022663075.1 Bacillus cereus group sp. BfR-BA-01441 | reverse complement strand
TTGCTTTTTCTTCGGCTTGACGTTCTAATTCAGCCTGTTTTTGCTTTTCTTCTTCTTCGGCTTGACGTTGCAATTCAGCTCGTTTTTGTCTTGCTTTTTCTTCGGCTTGACGTTGCAATTCAGCCTGTTTTTGCTTTTCTTCTTCTTCGGCTTGACGTTGCAATTCAGCCTGTTTTTGCTTTTCTTCTTCTTCGGCTTGACGTTGCAATTCA
>NZ_JAKUEU010000461.1:0-212 GCF_022663075.1 Bacillus cereus group sp. BfR-BA-01441 | reverse complement strand
GATGGACCCGCGTCGCATTAGCTAGTTGGTGAGGTAACGGCTCACCAAGGCAACGATGCGTAGCCGACCTGAGAGGGTGATCGGCCACACTGGGACTGAGACACGGCCCAGCCTCCTACGGGAGGCAGCAGTAGGGAATCTTCCGCAATGGACGAAAGTCTGACGGAGCAACGCCGCGTGAGTGATGAAGGCTTTCGGGTCGTAAAACTCTG
>NZ_JAKUEU010000460.1:0-212 GCF_022663075.1 Bacillus cereus group sp. BfR-BA-01441 | reverse complement strand
AAACATTGAAAGAAACGTTAGATAAGTTCGGGACGTGTAAAACAGAAGAACCTAACGGTGGCAAACCAGAAGAACCAAAGACGGATGATCCAAAACAAGAAAAACCAGAAGAACCAAAGACGGATGATCCAAAACAAGAAAAACCAGAAGAACCAAAGACGGATGGTTCAAAACAAGAAAAACCAGATGGTACAAAAACAAATGATGAAAAA
>NZ_JAKUEU010000459.1:0-212 GCF_022663075.1 Bacillus cereus group sp. BfR-BA-01441 | reverse complement strand
TTCAGGATCTCTTTCACTCCCCTTCCGGGGTGCTTTTCACCTTTCCCTCACGGTACTGGTTCACTATCGATCACTAGGGAGTATTTAGCCTTGGGAGATGGGCCTCCCAGATTCCGACGGAATTTCACGTGTTCCGCCGTACTCAGGATACATTCAAGAGAGAACGAAGTTTCGACTACGGGGTTGTTACCCTCTACGACGGACCTTTCCAG
>NZ_JAKUEU010000458.1:0-213 GCF_022663075.1 Bacillus cereus group sp. BfR-BA-01441 | reverse complement strand
TATCCCACCAGCGCCTCCACCGAAGCTAGCGCTCCGGTTTCAATGGCTCCCGCCTATCCTGTACAAACTGTACCAAAATTCAATATCAGGCTACAGTAAAGCTCCACGGGGGCTTTCCGTCCTGTCGCGGGTAACCTGCATCTTCACAGGTACTATAATTTCACCGAGTCTCTGGTTGAGACAGTGCCCAAATCGTTACACCTTTCGTGCGGG
>NZ_JAKUEU010000457.1:0-213 GCF_022663075.1 Bacillus cereus group sp. BfR-BA-01441 | reverse complement strand
ATAAGGATACCATACCATTACGTATGGTGGGTTTCCCCATTCGGAAATCTTCGGATCAAAGCTTACTTACAGCTCCCCGAAGCATATCGGCGTTAGTCCCGTCCTTCATCGCCTCCTAGTGTCAAGGCATCCACCGTGCGCCCTTTCTAACTTAACCAAACTAAAAATTAAAAAATATGAGCTACACTGTTATCTAGTTTTCAAAGAACATAC
>NZ_JAKUEU010000456.1:0-213 GCF_022663075.1 Bacillus cereus group sp. BfR-BA-01441 | reverse complement strand
GGTTAAGGAGAGGGGTTAGCGTAAGCGAAGCTCTGAACTGAAGCCCCAGTAAACGGCGGCCGTAACTATAACGGTCCTAAGGTAGCGAAATTCCTTGTCGGGTAAGTTCCGCCCCGCACGAAAGGTGTAACGATTTGGGCACTGTCTCAACCAGAGACTCGGTGAAATTATAGTACCTGTGAAGATGCAGGTTACCCGCGACAGGACGGAAAG
>NZ_JAKUEU010000455.1:0-214 GCF_022663075.1 Bacillus cereus group sp. BfR-BA-01441 | reverse complement strand
ACAAGTGAAGAAAGAAAATGTAGGAAATATAGTATCGCCGCAAGTGAAGAAAGAAAATGTAGGAAATATAGTATCGCCACAAGTGAAGAAAGAAAATGTAGGAAATATAGTGTCACCGCAAGTGAAAAAAGAAAACGTAGGGAATATAGTATCGCCAAATGTATCGAAAGAAAATGTAGTTATTCCACAAGTCATACCGCCAAATATTCAAATG
>NZ_JAKUEU010000454.1:0-215 GCF_022663075.1 Bacillus cereus group sp. BfR-BA-01441 | reverse complement strand
TTTGCTTTGGACCTGAATTTGTATTCTCAGCAGGGTCGCTTGCTAGCTTTTGTTCTGGATTGTCAGTAGCAATTTTAGCTGCTGGGTTTTGTTCCGGATTATCAGTAACAGGTTTAGTTGCTGGGTCTTGCTCCGGATTGTCAGTAACAGGTTTAGCTACTGGATCTTGCGCTTGTTTATTAGTATCCTGTTTGGTGCCATCTTCTTTAGAGTTT
>NZ_JAKUEU010000453.1:0-215 GCF_022663075.1 Bacillus cereus group sp. BfR-BA-01441 | reverse complement strand
AAACTCTAAAGAAGATGGCACCAAACAGGATACTAATAAACAAGCGCAAGATCCAGTAGCTAAACCTGTTACTGACAATCCGGAGCAAGACCCAGCAACTAAACCTGTTACCGATAATCCGGAACAAAACCCAGCAGCTAAAACTGCCACTGATAATCCGGAACAAAACCCAGCAGCTAAAATTGCTACTGACAATCCAGAACAAAAGCTAGCAA
>NZ_JAKUEU010000452.1:0-215 GCF_022663075.1 Bacillus cereus group sp. BfR-BA-01441 | reverse complement strand
GAGATGTTGGGTTAAGTCCCGCAACGAGCGCAACCCTTGATCTTAGTTGCCATCATTAAGTTGGGCACTCTAAGGTGACTGCCGGTGACAAACCGGAGGAAGGGGGGGATGACGTCAAATCATCATGCCCCTTATGACCTGGGCTACACACGTGCTACAATGGACGGTACAAAGAGCTGCAAGACCGCGAGGTGGAGCTAATCTCATAAAACCGT
>NZ_JAKUEU010000451.1:0-215 GCF_022663075.1 Bacillus cereus group sp. BfR-BA-01441 | reverse complement strand
ATAATTGGATTCCCAAAATAGTAACCTTGCGGGAAATCCTCTCGTCTTATTTGTTCGTTTTGCAAGTTTGGTCGTGTTTTCTCCCACGGCTCTTTTATTGGATCGGCAACCCCCATTTTCGGTTGTTTTGCAGTGTGCTTTACAAGTAAGGCATAAGATCCGAGGTATTCGTCAAACTCTACATTCAATCTGATAGAAGGTTCATATACAGGTTT
>NZ_JAKUEU010000450.1:0-215 GCF_022663075.1 Bacillus cereus group sp. BfR-BA-01441 | reverse complement strand
GCAACAAAACTCTAAACAGGAGGATTCCTCTCAAGATAAGCAACAAAGTGCTAAACAAGAGGATTCCTCTCAGGATAAGCAACAAAACTCTAAACAAGATGACTCTTCTCAGGATAAGCAACAAAACTCTGAACAGGAGGATTCCTCTCAAGATAAGCAACAAAGTACTAAACAAGAGGATTCCTCTCAAGATAAACAACAAGGTGCTAAACAAG
>NZ_JAKUEU010000449.1:0-216 GCF_022663075.1 Bacillus cereus group sp. BfR-BA-01441 | reverse complement strand
AGCGAATTCAGGTTTGCGAGAAATGAATAATGCAGTTGATCAGTCCAATGCAGGTATGCAAAAAATGATTCAAGGTGTTAACCAAGCGAATTCAGGTTTGCAAGGAATGAATAATGCAGTTGATCAGTCCAATGCAGGTATGCAAAAAATGATTCAAGGTGTTAACCAAGCGAATTCAGGTTTGCAAGGAATGAACAATGCAGTTGACCAGGCCAA
>NZ_JAKUEU010000448.1:0-216 GCF_022663075.1 Bacillus cereus group sp. BfR-BA-01441 | reverse complement strand
GATGGCGTGCCTTTTGTAGAATGAACCGGCGAGTTACGATCCCGTGCGAGGTTAAGCTGAAGAGGCGGAGCCGCAGCGAAAGCGAGTCTGAATAGGGCGTTTAGTACGTGGGCGTAGACCCGAAACCAGGTGATCTACCCATGTCCAGGGTGAAGTTCAGGTAACACTGAATGGAGGCCCGAACCCACGCACGTTGAAAAGTGCGGGGATGAGGTG
>NZ_JAKUEU010000447.1:0-216 GCF_022663075.1 Bacillus cereus group sp. BfR-BA-01441 | reverse complement strand
CGTAGACCCGAAACCAGGTGATCTACCCATGTCCAGGGTGAAGTTCAGGTAACACTGAATGGAGGCCCGAACCCACGCACGTTGAAAAGTGCGGGGATGAGGTGGGGGTAGCGGAGAAATTCCAATCGAACCTGGAGATAGCTGGTTCTCCCCGAAATAGCTTTAGGGCTAGCCTTAAGTGTAAGAGTCTTGGAGGTAGAGCACTGATTGGACTAG
>NZ_JAKUEU010000446.1:0-216 GCF_022663075.1 Bacillus cereus group sp. BfR-BA-01441 | reverse complement strand
GCCTTCCTCAGGAAACCTTAGGCATTCGGTGGACGGGATTCTCACCCGTCTTTCGCTACTCATACCGGCATTCTCACTTCTAAGCACTCCACCAGTCCTTCCGGGCTGACTTCACTGTCCTTAGAACGCTCCCCTACCACTGATACCATTGGTATCAATCCGCAGCTTCGGTGGTGTATTTAGCCCCGGTACATTTTCGGCGCAGAGTCACTCGAC
>NZ_JAKUEU010000445.1:0-216 GCF_022663075.1 Bacillus cereus group sp. BfR-BA-01441 | reverse complement strand
AGAAATAGCAAAAGCTAAAGAAGAAGAGAAAGCAAGAGAAATAGCAAAAGCTAAAGAAGAAGAGAAAGCAAGAGAAATAGCAAAGGCTAAAGAAGAAGAGAGAGTAAGAGAAATAGCAAAGGCTAAAGAAGAAGAGAGAGCGAAAGAAGTATCTAAAAACAACATACAGTCTGCTAAACGTGAATTAACGGTAGTAGCGACAGCGTATACTGCTGA
>NZ_JAKUEU010000444.1:0-216 GCF_022663075.1 Bacillus cereus group sp. BfR-BA-01441 | reverse complement strand
GGCTTTCCGTTAAGAAAGCACCCCTTCTCCCGAAGTTACGGGGTCATTTTGCCGAGTTCCTTAACCAGAGTTCTCTCGCACACCTTAGGATTCTCTCCTCGCCTACCTGTGGCGGTTTGCGGTACAGGCACCTTTTATCTCGCTAGAAGCTTTTCTTGGCAGCGGGGAATCAAAGACTTCGCTCCATAAGGAGCTTCCCCATCACAGCTCAGCCTT
>NZ_JAKUEU010000443.1:0-216 GCF_022663075.1 Bacillus cereus group sp. BfR-BA-01441 | reverse complement strand
GCGTCCCTCCATTGCTCAAACGATAAAGAGGTGGTACAGGAATATCAACCTGTTGTCCATCGCCTACGCCTGTCGGCCTCGGCTTAGGTCCTGACTAACCCTGAGCGGACGCGCCTTCCTCAGGAAACCTTAGGCATTCGGTGGACGGGATTCTCACCCGTCTTTCGCTACTCATACCGGCATTCTCACTTCTAAGCACTCCACCAGTCCTTCCGG
>NZ_JAKUEU010000442.1:0-217 GCF_022663075.1 Bacillus cereus group sp. BfR-BA-01441 | reverse complement strand
CCTAAAGAAGAGGCAAAAATCAAAGAAGAAGTAAAAGTTAAAGAAGAAGAGAAAGTGCAAGAAATAGCAAAGGCTAAAGAAGAAGAAAAAGCGCAAGAAATAGCAAAAGCTAAAGAAGAAGAGAAAGCGCAAGAAATAGCAAAAGCTAAAGAAGAAGAGAAAGCGCAAGAAATAGCAAAAGCTAAAGAAGAAGAGAAAGCAAGAGAAATAGCAAAAG
>NZ_JAKUEU010000441.1:0-217 GCF_022663075.1 Bacillus cereus group sp. BfR-BA-01441 | reverse complement strand
TCGAGAAGAAGCGCAAGCGGTCATTGATAGATTGAATCAAGAGTTTCCGAATAGTGGAATATGGTTAGAAGAATTATAATATTACCTATACTAAACTAGGGTCGTGAAAAACCACGACTCTTTTTTTATATGTATTAAATAGAACCTTTTTATATCAACCGTTTTTTTGGAATAAATAAGAGAAATAAAATCGCCTTGAACGCAATAATATACTAAA
>NZ_JAKUEU010000440.1:0-217 GCF_022663075.1 Bacillus cereus group sp. BfR-BA-01441 | reverse complement strand
TTAAAAAATGGTACTTATTATTATACACCATGTACTGGAGGCTCATTTTTCATCAAATTAATAGGTACGTGAAATTATATTAACGATTTTCTTAATATATCTATCGTAACTCAAAATATATCAACGGTTTTTCAAATATATCGATTTGCCGACAATTCACGACAAAAAAACAGGAGCTCTCTAGCCCCTGTCTTCTAACACTTTCAATACAGTTTGT
>NZ_JAKUEU010000439.1:0-217 GCF_022663075.1 Bacillus cereus group sp. BfR-BA-01441 | reverse complement strand
ACAAGTAAACAACGGAGAAGTAGCAAATATTAAATTTGTTAACAAACTTGCTAAAGGGGAAATTGAAATCAACAAAGTTGATGATAGTAATAAACCTTTGGCTGGTGTTGAATTTACTGTCTACAATGAAAAAGGTGAAGAAGTAACTAAAGTTGTTACTGATAAAAATGGTATTGCTTCTGTTAAGGATCTTCCTTATGGAAAATACACATTTAAA
>NZ_JAKUEU010000438.1:0-217 GCF_022663075.1 Bacillus cereus group sp. BfR-BA-01441 | reverse complement strand
CGAGAAGAAGCGCAAGCGGTCATTGATAGATTGAATCAAGAGTTTCCGAATAGTGGAATATGGTTAGAAGAATTATAATATTACCTATACTAAACTAGGGTCGTGAAAAATAACGACTCTTTTTTTATATGTATTAAATAGAACCTTTTTATATCAACCGTTTTTTTGGAATAAATAAGAGAAATAAAATCGCCTTGAACGCAATAATATACTAAAA
>NZ_JAKUEU010000437.1:0-217 GCF_022663075.1 Bacillus cereus group sp. BfR-BA-01441 | reverse complement strand
CTTCTTTTTTGGAAATTCCTTTAATTTTTTTCTTCTTTTTATACATTAACAGCACAAATATACAAGCTAAACACAACAAACTTATTAATATAATTGTTAATAAAAATAACAGCGCAAATATACAGGCTAAACACAACAAACTTATTAATATAATTGTTAATAAAAATCTCATTGTAAATTCACCTCATATTTCACTAATTCATTTTCAAAAAAAAGA
>NZ_JAKUEU010000436.1:0-217 GCF_022663075.1 Bacillus cereus group sp. BfR-BA-01441 | reverse complement strand
TAAATGGTACATGGCGCTTTTTCTCACGTTTTGGTTCTTCTTTTTGTACAACTGGTTGCTCTTCTGCAATTGGTGTTTCTTCTACAACTCGTTGCTCTTCTACGACTGGTGTTTCTTCTACAACTCGTTGCTCTTCTACGACTGGCGCTTCTTCTACAACTCGTTGCTCTTCTGCGACCTGTGCTTCTTCTACAACTCGTCTATTTTCCTCTGTTTC
>NZ_JAKUEU010000435.1:0-217 GCF_022663075.1 Bacillus cereus group sp. BfR-BA-01441 | reverse complement strand
TCAAAATGATGTCTTAGTAGCAATTCACTCTGATATTGAAGATATGGGACAAACAGTGAAGTTCAAAGAGGTAAAACCAGAGGTTAAACCTGAACAACCTAAACCAGAGCAACCAAAACCTGAACAGCCTAAACCTGAACAACCTAAACCTGAACAACCACTTCCACAAACAGGTGGTCAAGAAGACAACACAATGAAATATGCTGGTCTAGGTTTA
>NZ_JAKUEU010000434.1:0-218 GCF_022663075.1 Bacillus cereus group sp. BfR-BA-01441 | reverse complement strand
ATAAAAATGGTATTGCTTCTGTTAAGGATCTTCCTTATGGAAAATACACATTTAAAGAAACTAAAGGTTTAACTGGCTATGTTGCTAATAGCGAAGTATTTAATTTTGAAATTACAAAACAAGGTTCTAATCAAGTTTTCAACGTGGTTAACAAACTTGTAAAAGGTTCTATTGAAATCAACAAGACAGGCGATAACAAACAGCCACTAGAGGGCGTT
>NZ_JAKUEU010000433.1:0-218 GCF_022663075.1 Bacillus cereus group sp. BfR-BA-01441 | reverse complement strand
GCCTAAGGTGGGACAGATGATTGGGGTGAAGTCGTAACAAGGTAGCCGTATCGGAAGGTGCGGCTGGATCACCTCCTTTCTATGGAGAATTGATGAACGCTGTTCATCAATAAAGTTTCCGTGTTTCGTTTTGTTCAGTTTTGAGAGAACTATCTCTCATATATAAATGTATGTTCTTTGAAAACTAGATAACAGTGTAGCTCATATTTTTTAATTTT
>NZ_JAKUEU010000432.1:0-218 GCF_022663075.1 Bacillus cereus group sp. BfR-BA-01441 | reverse complement strand
CGAAATGGCATCAAGAAATTATAAGCAAATGCATGATGTACAACTTTTATTTGAACAAGATAAACTTGAACAAATTAAAAATGAAGAGAAACAACCGGAAGCAGAAAAACCGGAAGCAGAAAAACCAGAAGTAGAAAAACCAGATGAAAATAAAAAAACAGATGCTGAAACAATTAAAGATGGTGAATACAGCATCAATTTTAAAGCATTAAAAGATC
>NZ_JAKUEU010000431.1:0-218 GCF_022663075.1 Bacillus cereus group sp. BfR-BA-01441 | reverse complement strand
ATTCAACAAATAAAGATTTATTGCTTGATTTATAGTTATCATACTTAATATTATCGCAATCATAACCTGTTTTGGTTAATAACCTTTTAATACTTTTATCTAATCTAATTAGTTCATTTATTATTTCTTCTAAACTTATTTTTTTTAGGCTTCTTTTAAAATCCATCTTGATTACCTTTCCTTTCTGAATAACTTTCTAACATATTTAAATTATACCA
>NZ_JAKUEU010000430.1:0-218 GCF_022663075.1 Bacillus cereus group sp. BfR-BA-01441 | reverse complement strand
TCTATCAGATTGAATGTAGAGTTTGACGAATACCTCGGATCTTATGCCTTACTTGTAAAGCACACTGCAAAACAACCGAAAATGGTGGTTGCCGATCCAATAAAAGAGCCGGGGGAGAAAACACGACCAAACTTGCAAAACGAACAAATAAGACGAGAGGATTTCCCGCAAGGTTACTATTTTGGGAATCCAATTATGGGGGTGTAGGGAATGGCTGA
>NZ_JAKUEU010000429.1:0-219 GCF_022663075.1 Bacillus cereus group sp. BfR-BA-01441 | reverse complement strand
ACCGCCAAATATTCAAATGCCAAATATTCAAATGCCAATCATGGATAACAACCAACCACCGAATATAATGCCAATCATGGATAACAACCAGCCACCGAATATAATGCCAATCATGGATAACAGCCAGCCACCGAATATAATGCCAATTATGGATAACAACCAGCCGCCGAATATAATGCCGATTATGGATAACAATCAAATGCCGAATATGATGCCGAT
>NZ_JAKUEU010000428.1:0-219 GCF_022663075.1 Bacillus cereus group sp. BfR-BA-01441 | reverse complement strand
CTTCTGGTTTAACCTCTGGTTTTGCTTCTGGTTTAACCTCTGGTTTCACTTCTGGCTTAACCTCTGGTTTTGCTTCTGGTTTAACCTCTGGTTTTGCTTCTGGTTTTGCTTCTGGTTTTGCTTCTGGTTTAACCTCTGGTTTTGCTTCTGGTTTAACCTCTGGTTTTGCTTCTGATCCACCTTTTTGATTTACAGTTACAAATTGATTTGTAATGAATC
>NZ_JAKUEU010000427.1:0-219 GCF_022663075.1 Bacillus cereus group sp. BfR-BA-01441 | reverse complement strand
AAAAGTTCATATTTGCAAATGGATCAGCCGAATCTTTTTTATTTTCAGCTTCATCTTCACTGGAATCCTCTTTTTTTTCTGACTCAAAATCGGCAAATGGATCTGATAATTCTTCTTCTTTTTCTTTCTCAAAGTCAGCAAATGGATCTGATGATGATTCTTCAACTGTATTCAAATGTTTTTCAACCATTTCTTCTACAGCAAGTTTTTCTGTTTCCT
>NZ_JAKUEU010000426.1:0-219 GCF_022663075.1 Bacillus cereus group sp. BfR-BA-01441 | reverse complement strand
ATGACACTTTTCTTTAGATTTCCACCAATCATCATTACAATGCTTTTTCTGAGAACTCCAATTATCATCACAATGATGCTTTTCTTTAGATTTCCACCAATCATCACAACAATGCTTTTTCTGAGAACTCCAGCAATCATTTTTCCAGGACATTTATTTCTACCTCCTTTCAATAGTGTTCATATTATTCTATGTTTTAATAAAAAAATGGCTTGTTTA
>NZ_JAKUEU010000425.1:0-220 GCF_022663075.1 Bacillus cereus group sp. BfR-BA-01441 | reverse complement strand
ACAGATATTTACAAATTTTTGTTTCTTTCTTTCCCTATTTCTACTTACTGCATTTCTTTTGCGCCTTTCTTTCCTTAACTCCTCAACTTGCAACAGTTTGCTCTTCCTCTTACCTATTTCTCCTTACTTACATTCCTTTTGCGCTTTGTTTGCCTTATATTTCTCAACTTGCAACATGCTGCTCTTTCTTTTCACTATTTCTACTTACTACATTTCTTTT
>NZ_JAKUEU010000424.1:0-220 GCF_022663075.1 Bacillus cereus group sp. BfR-BA-01441 | reverse complement strand
GAAAGCCAAGGCGAAGGCAGCAGCAGCTGCAAAGGCAAAAGCGGCAGCGTTAGCGAAGCAGAAAAGAGAAGGGACAGAAGAAGTAACGGAAGAAGAAAAAGCGAAAGCTAAGGCGAAGGCAGCAGCAGCGGCAAAAGCAAAAGCGGCAGCATTAGCGAAGCAAAAAAGAGAAGGAACCGAAGAAGTAACGGAAGAAGAAAAAGAGAAAGCCAAGGCAAAA
>NZ_JAKUEU010000423.1:0-220 GCF_022663075.1 Bacillus cereus group sp. BfR-BA-01441 | reverse complement strand
AGCTAAAGCTGTTGCAAGTAAACCTAGACCAGCATATTTCATTGTGTTGTCTTCTTGACCACCTGTTTGTGGAAGTGGTTGTTCAGGTTTAGGTTGTTCAGGTTTAGGCTGCTCTGGTTTAGGTTGTTCAGGTTTAACCTCTGGTTTTACCTCTTTGAACTTCACTGTTTGTCCCATATCTTCAATATCAGAGTGAATTGCTACTAAGACATCATTTTGA
>NZ_JAKUEU010000422.1:0-220 GCF_022663075.1 Bacillus cereus group sp. BfR-BA-01441 | reverse complement strand
AAACAGATATAAAAATTAAATAATGAAAAAGAGAAGTTGATTTTTAAAAAACAAATTGACTTCTCTTTTTTTTGAAAATGAATTAGTGAAATATGAGGTGAATTTACAATGTTATTTTTATTAACAATTATATTAATAAGTTTGTTGTGTTTAGCTTGTATATTTGTGCTGTTAATGTATAAAAAGAAGAAAAAAATTAAAGGAATTTCCAAAAAAGAAG
>NZ_JAKUEU010000421.1:0-220 GCF_022663075.1 Bacillus cereus group sp. BfR-BA-01441 | reverse complement strand
ACCTACAGTTTTACAGGAGCGCTGGGAGTATATTAATGCAATTAATGAACTCCGTAAAGAAAAGAAAGTTACTAATCAAAAAAAAGCTCAAAAACATCAAGAAAAACAGGAAAGTTATGGTAACTTGCAAAATGAAAGTTACGGTAACTTGCAAAATGAAAGTAAACTAAAACCTAATCTATCTGAATTAGAACTTAATCTTTTAGAATTAAAATCTAAT
>NZ_JAKUEU010000420.1:0-221 GCF_022663075.1 Bacillus cereus group sp. BfR-BA-01441 | reverse complement strand
CGCAATGGAAGTTATCGATTCACTTACACTTTCATTCAACCGTGCGCGTCAGGCAGCGATTACGCAAGAAATTACGGAAATCGTTGGTGGAGCAGCAGCGTTAGAATAGTAATAAAAAGCGGAAGCGGCTCTTTCAGGAGAGTCGCGTAAGCTAAACTAATAAAAAATTAAAAGCTAACTTCTCTGATAGAGGTAGCTAATTAAAAGAAAGCTAGGAGGGA
>NZ_JAKUEU010000419.1:0-221 GCF_022663075.1 Bacillus cereus group sp. BfR-BA-01441 | reverse complement strand
CACAAGCGTATTTTCAATAGAACATACGAACATACAAGCGGTTTTTCTGCATATGGAACGGAACGAATGTTCGGTCCTCTTTCTGATCCAGACGATCTAGACGATCTGATCAATCCGAATGATCCACGCCCGTTTTTTTCGTCAGCCAGTTTTTTGTGGAAATATTTATAAAAGATTAAGAATCATAAAATAATATATTTGTCAATAGATAGAATAAGAAT
>NZ_JAKUEU010000418.1:0-221 GCF_022663075.1 Bacillus cereus group sp. BfR-BA-01441 | reverse complement strand
AAACCTCTGTATTCTTGGACTTTTTAAATGGTGTTAGCCCGCCAAAGCCTAACCATTTAAAAAAGTGTGTACTGGGGTTTTTTTTATTTGTTTTTTTATTTGTTTTTTTATATGAATTGTTTATTTAATTCACAAAAAATTCATACAAAACTATATCACTATTTCATTCTTCCACATCATACCAGAAATATGGCGAAAAATGAAGAGAAATAGAGTATTAT
>NZ_JAKUEU010000417.1:0-221 GCF_022663075.1 Bacillus cereus group sp. BfR-BA-01441 | reverse complement strand
ACACAAGCGTATTTTCAATAGAACATACGAACATACAAGCGGTTTTTCTGCATATGGAACGGAACGAATGTTCGGTCCTCTTTCTGATCCAGACGATCTAGACGATCTGAATAATCCGAATGATCCACGCCCGTTTTTTTCGTCAGCCAGTTTTTTGTGGAAATATTTATAAAAGATTAAGAATCATAAAATAATATATTTGTCAATAGATAGAATAAGAA
>NZ_JAKUEU010000416.1:0-221 GCF_022663075.1 Bacillus cereus group sp. BfR-BA-01441 | reverse complement strand
GTGGAAACACTGGTGGAGAAACTGGTGGTGGAACCACTGGTGGAGAAACTGGTGGTGGAAACACTGGTGGAGAAACTGGTGGTGGAAACACTGGTGGAGAAACTGGTGGCGGAAACACTGGTGGAGAAACTGGTGGTGGAAACACTGGTGGAGAAACTGGCGAAAAAGATACAGAAGCACCAGTATTAACGCCAAAAGAAGGTGTAACAGTATTTGTAGGA
>NZ_JAKUEU010000415.1:0-221 GCF_022663075.1 Bacillus cereus group sp. BfR-BA-01441 | reverse complement strand
TTTCTCTTGTACTTCCGTACTTGAAATTGGCTTTTGTACTTGCTCTACCACTACTTGCTGCATTGGTTGCTCTTCCACTTGTGGTTCTACTACTACTTGCTGCACTGGGCGCTCTTCCACTTGTGGTTCTACTACTTGCTGCACTGGGCGCTCTTCCACTTGTGGTTCTACTACCACCTGCTGCATTGGGTTTTCTTCCACTTGTGGTTCTGCTACTACTT
>NZ_JAKUEU010000414.1:0-221 GCF_022663075.1 Bacillus cereus group sp. BfR-BA-01441 | reverse complement strand
TATTAATGCAATTAATGAACTCCGTAAAGAAAAGAAAGTTACTAATCAAAAAAAAGCTCAAAAACATCAAGAAAAACAGAAGAATCAAGGTAACTTGCAAAATGAAAGTTAACTAAAACCTAATCTATCTGAATTAGAACTTAATCTTTTAGAATTAAAATCTAATATTTCTAAACTAAAACCTAAATATCTATCTATCTATAATGAAGTAGAAAAATCAG
>NZ_JAKUEU010000413.1:0-221 GCF_022663075.1 Bacillus cereus group sp. BfR-BA-01441 | reverse complement strand
TCTAAAATTCTGTGGATTATATAATGCTCCAGCGTTTGCTTTTGCTGCATTAAATGAAGCTTCGTTATACGCATAGAATGATTTGTTTATGAATCTTTCTTCTCCATTTGGATTGATCCACTTATAACCTTCATAAGTACTTACCTTCATCCAGCCATTTTCTTTTTTTTCTACTACTCCCCAATTTTGCGGGTTAAATGGTGCTCCATAATTTGCTTTTG
>NZ_JAKUEU010000412.1:0-221 GCF_022663075.1 Bacillus cereus group sp. BfR-BA-01441 | reverse complement strand
AAGCTAAAGAAGAAGAGAAAGCGCAAGAAATAGCAAAAGCTAAAGAAGAAGAGAAAGCGCAAGAAATAGCAAAAGCTAAAGAAGAAGAGAAAGCAAGAGAAATAGCAAAAGCTAAAGAAGAAGAGAGAGTAAGAGAAATAGCAAAGGCTAAAGAAGAAGAGAGAGCGAAAGAAGTATCTAAAAACAACATACAGTCTGCTAAACGTGAATTAACGGTAGTA
>NZ_JAKUEU010000411.1:0-222 GCF_022663075.1 Bacillus cereus group sp. BfR-BA-01441 | reverse complement strand
TTTGTAACACGTGAAGCGTATAGTCAATTTTTATATAACTCTATTAATGTAATTGAAAAAGTACAGAAACCAGAAGTGAAGCCAGACCCAAAACCTGAAACAAAACCAGATGAAAAACCAGAAGTAAAGCCAGATCCAAAACCTGAAACAAAACCAGATACAAATTTACCATCAAGCATAGATAAAAGTTTAGTTACGGAGGAAGTTACGTATAATCCAAAC
>NZ_JAKUEU010000410.1:0-222 GCF_022663075.1 Bacillus cereus group sp. BfR-BA-01441 | reverse complement strand
CCGACCATAAAATCTAATTATTAAATTATGATTTTATCTTTATTAATACCAAGTTCAATACTTAAGTTAAGCATTGAACTTGGTATTTTTTAATAATCAACAAATTAAAAATAATAATTATATCTATCTTATTATCAAGTTTTATATTAAAGGAGATAAAGTAAATATGATAAAAAACATACATAAATTTCTATGGGAACTAAAAACATTACCATTTATTTT
>NZ_JAKUEU010000409.1:0-222 GCF_022663075.1 Bacillus cereus group sp. BfR-BA-01441 | reverse complement strand
GAAGTGAAACCAGAGGTTAAGCCAGAGGAAAAACCGGAAGTGAAACCAGAAGTTAAGCCAGAGGAAAAACCAGAAGAAGGAAACAATAATAACCAAAATAACAACAATAACAACCAACAGGAAGCAAAGACTGTAGTTGATAGCTTTAAAACAATTGAAAATAACCAACAAGTAATCCTTGTAACTTCAAAAGGTTATGGTACAAACAATGCACAAATTCGT
>NZ_JAKUEU010000408.1:0-222 GCF_022663075.1 Bacillus cereus group sp. BfR-BA-01441 | reverse complement strand
TGAGGGAAACGGGGTTTCTATAACTATAGTGTTGTTATGGGAAGAGGTGAGAGAAGAGGAGAAGAGAAAGTTTATTTTTTTTGACCTACATTGAGAATGATAATCAATAAAGCTTATGTTACATAAAAGAATGCTAATTAAATAATAGGTAGAAGAGATTATTTTTTTCTTATTAATTGAGAATAATTATCATTTTCATAAAAAGTGAAATGAAAGATAACC
>NZ_JAKUEU010000407.1:0-222 GCF_022663075.1 Bacillus cereus group sp. BfR-BA-01441 | reverse complement strand
TTGTCTGTCGCTGTTACTGTTACTTGAATATCTCCTACACTACTTGTATTGTATTCTCCAATTGTTAATGCTGGATTTGGGTCTTTATTGTCTGATACGTTTACTAAATCGCTAGCATTCAAGCTATCTCCTACAAATACTGTTACACCTTCTTTTGGCGTTAATACTGGTGCTTCTGTATCTTTTTCGCCAGTTTCTCCACCAGTGTTTCCACCACCAGTT
>NZ_JAKUEU010000406.1:0-222 GCF_022663075.1 Bacillus cereus group sp. BfR-BA-01441 | reverse complement strand
TAATGTTCCTAAACCACCTGTTACTTGGCTTGAGCCATCTGCTAATTTCGTTACACCTACAGATAATGTCCCTAAACCGCCTGTTACTTGACCAGACCCATCTGCTAATTTATTTACTCCTGCAGATAATTGACCTAATCCTGCTGTCACTTTTCCAGAGCCACTTTGCAATTGCGTTACTCCATCAATTAATTGAACTGATCCATCTTTTAATTTATCGGC
>NZ_JAKUEU010000405.1:0-222 GCF_022663075.1 Bacillus cereus group sp. BfR-BA-01441 | reverse complement strand
CATTCTCGTCTTACTATTATCACTTGTATATTTCATGTATACAAAAATTGTTGCGCATAATAAGAAAGAAGAAACTTTAAAAGCGGCAGCAGAAATGAAGAAACAAGAAGAACAGAAGCAAAAACAAAAAGAGCAGGAAGAACAAATGAAGCAAGCGCAAGCAGCGGAGAAACCTGCTGAAGGACCACCTCAAGAAATTAATGAAAACGCTCAATTGGACCA
>NZ_JAKUEU010000404.1:0-223 GCF_022663075.1 Bacillus cereus group sp. BfR-BA-01441 | reverse complement strand
TGGAAAACAATATCATATTCAAATTGATTAGCTGCATTCACACGATAGTTTACAAAATAGGCTGTAACTGTTTTATAACCGCTCCACCCTTTTTGGGATAACTGCTCTAAAGTTTGATTTACTTGTTTACTCATCGTTTTCCAATCTTCAGACTCACCTTTTGATATCCCACCAACGTACGTGCCTTCCACGCTAAATGTGTTAAAGAATTGCGACTCATGTT
>NZ_JAKUEU010000403.1:0-223 GCF_022663075.1 Bacillus cereus group sp. BfR-BA-01441 | reverse complement strand
AGAGAGAGGGAGTTTTAAATAAAAGATAGAAAGACAAAAAAATAAGACCATCATATATAAGATGGTCAAGGAAGGGGACAATTTATGTCAATTTAATTAGGGATGGAAGCTATTCAAAGACACTGGGGAATGTCTTATAAATTAGGGAGGAACAGCTTCGATACATATACTATAAAAGGTGGATGTGACCTCTATGTGAACATAGAGTGAAAGATATGGGGAT
>NZ_JAKUEU010000402.1:0-223 GCF_022663075.1 Bacillus cereus group sp. BfR-BA-01441 | reverse complement strand
CGTTTACTTACGGATTTAAAGATTGAACAACAATTGTTGAAAGAACAGTTAGAGAAAATGCAAACAGCTGTGACTATTCTTGAAGAAAAATCAGTGACGCTTAAAGAAAAAACAGTGACTCCTGAAGAAAAACCATCTGTTACAAAGCAAAGAGCTTTTTCTGGACGCCCAACATCTTTTCGTGATTGGAGAGCATCTAGTCAAAAAAATTAGGGAATGTTAT
>NZ_JAKUEU010000401.1:0-223 GCF_022663075.1 Bacillus cereus group sp. BfR-BA-01441 | reverse complement strand
AAAAACCTCTGTATTCTTGGACTTTTTAAATGGTGTTAGCCCGCCAAAGCCTAACCATTTAAAAAAGTGTGTACTGGGGTTTTTTTTATTTGTTTTTTTATTTGTTTTTTTGTATGAATTGTTTATTTAATTCACAAAAAATTCATACAAAACTATATCACTATTTCATTCTTCCACATCATACCAGAAATATGGCGAAAAATGAAGAGAAATAGAGTATTAT
>NZ_JAKUEU010000400.1:0-223 GCF_022663075.1 Bacillus cereus group sp. BfR-BA-01441 | reverse complement strand
AGTTAACTCCTCTATATTCTCATACTCAAAAAATAATGTTTGAGGTAATTGACCAAGGTCTTCCTCTAATTTATTTATTAACTCCATTGTTATTATAGAGTCCAAACCATATGCTTCCATTGGGACATCCTCTTCTATACTACTGACTGGTATTTTCGTATATAAAGAAATTTGTTCTTTTAAATAGTAAGTAACTTTCTCTTTTAAATGATCCCTGGATATT
>NZ_JAKUEU010000399.1:0-223 GCF_022663075.1 Bacillus cereus group sp. BfR-BA-01441 | reverse complement strand
ACGATTAATGGAAAGACATGCAGCTAGAGCAAATGCAATGCAGCCTTCTGCTAATGTACGAGTAGAGAATAAGCCAGTACAACAAGAGGTAGCAGAACCACAAGTGGAAGACCGCCCAGTGCAGCAAGTAGTAGTAGAACCACAAGTGGAAGAGCAACCAATGCAGCAAGTAGTGGTAGAGCAAGTACAAAAGCCAATTTCAAGTACGGAAGTACAAGAGAAA
>NZ_JAKUEU010000398.1:0-223 GCF_022663075.1 Bacillus cereus group sp. BfR-BA-01441 | reverse complement strand
TAAAAAGAGCTTTTTATCAAAGCTCTTTTTAAAAGTTCATATTTGCAAATGGATCAGCCGAATCTTTTTTATTTTCAGCTTCATCTTCACTGGAATCCTCTTTTTTTTCTGTCTCAAAATCAGCAAATGGATCTGATGATGATTCTTCAACTGTATTCAAATGTTTTTCAACCATTTCTTCTACAGCAAGTTTTTCTGTTTCCTTAATCACTTCTTCAACAAC
>NZ_JAKUEU010000397.1:0-223 GCF_022663075.1 Bacillus cereus group sp. BfR-BA-01441 | reverse complement strand
GGCTCGCTCAGAATCGCAGGGCATTGGAGCTCTCGACCTTGAAGCGCTTTTTGCTTCGAGCGAGAGAGCGAAATGACCGGAGATTCTAGCCGCTGGAGCTGGATATTACTTTAAAGCGGAAGCGGCTCGTTCAGAACAGGAGGGTGTTGGAACTCCTGATTACGAGGCGCTTTTTGCCTCGAATGAAGGAGTGAAACAACCGACTGTTCTAGCCGCTGAAGCT
>NZ_JAKUEU010000396.1:0-223 GCF_022663075.1 Bacillus cereus group sp. BfR-BA-01441 | reverse complement strand
ATTCAAGCTATCTCCTACAAATACTGTTACACCTTCTTTTGGCGTTAATACTGGTGCTTCTGTATCTTTTTCGCCAGTTTCTCCACCAGTGTTTCCACCACCAGTTTCTCCTCCAGTGTTTCCACCACCAGTTTCTCCGCCAGTGTTTCCACCACCAGTTGGTGGTTTAGTTGGATCTGTTGTTCCACCTTCATTTCCTCCACCTGTAGGTGGTTTAACTGGA
>NZ_JAKUEU010000395.1:0-224 GCF_022663075.1 Bacillus cereus group sp. BfR-BA-01441 | reverse complement strand
TATACCATCATTTTTTCTTTCAATCAATTTATAGTTGCTATAATTTTACAGAGAATATATAATAAAAAATAACTACAAAATTAGATTTTAAAATGGCTAAAATCAAAAACAAAAAAGCTAAAAAAATGACAGACCTAGAAAAAAAGATGGCTGAATTACAAGCACAACAAAAGAAAGCAGAAGCTGAATTTCATCAAAGTATTGGTAGTGTAGTTTGTAATAAT
>NZ_JAKUEU010000394.1:0-224 GCF_022663075.1 Bacillus cereus group sp. BfR-BA-01441 | reverse complement strand
CTAACAAATTCTTTTGATTTTCATTTATTGTTTTAGTATTATTCACTCTTGTTTGTTCTTGCTCTTTAAACTGATTTAATTTAGCCTGTCTTTGTAATTCAGCTTCTCTTTGCTTCGCTTTTTCCTCGGCTTGACGTTCTAATTCAACCTGTTTTTGTCTTGCTTTTTCCTCGGCTTGACGTTCTAATTCAGCCTGTTTTTGTCTTGCTTTTTCTTCGGCTTGA
>NZ_JAKUEU010000393.1:0-225 GCF_022663075.1 Bacillus cereus group sp. BfR-BA-01441 | reverse complement strand
AAGCGGGTGAAGAGAATCGAACTCTCGACCAGAGCTTGGAAGGCTCTTGTTTTACCACTAAACTACACCCGCATTAAATTGTAAATGGTGAGCCATGAAGGACTCGAACCTCCGACCTACTGATTACAAGTCAGTTGCTCTACCAATTGAGCTAAGTCGGCTTGCGACTTCAAAATGGTGGCTCGGGACGGAATCGAACCGCCGACACGAGGATTTTCAGTCCTC
>NZ_JAKUEU010000392.1:0-225 GCF_022663075.1 Bacillus cereus group sp. BfR-BA-01441 | reverse complement strand
TAATGTTCCTAAACCACCTGTTACTTGGCTTGAGCCATCTGCTAATTTCGTTACACCTACAGATAATGTCCCTAAACCGCCTGTTACTTGACCAGACCCATCTGCTAATTTGGATACTCCTACAGATAATGTTCCTAAACCGCCTGTTACTTGACCAGACCCATCTGCTAATTGATTTACTCCTGCAGATAATTGACCTAATCCTGCTGTCACTTTTCCAGAGCC
>NZ_JAKUEU010000391.1:0-226 GCF_022663075.1 Bacillus cereus group sp. BfR-BA-01441 | reverse complement strand
AGAGCCAGTCTCATCATTGAGACTGGCTCTTTTTTTACTCTATTAAACTACTGAAAAATAACATAGTAAATGAAATTATATCAACGATTTTTCAAATATATCTATCGTAACTTACAATATATCAACGATTCGACAAGAGATATCGATTTACCGACAAATTTTGACATTAAAAGTACTTTAATATTAAAAAGGCGGTCCAAAATTTGGAACGCCCCCTATCTTCCCT
>NZ_JAKUEU010000390.1:0-227 GCF_022663075.1 Bacillus cereus group sp. BfR-BA-01441 | reverse complement strand
GTAATGAGTATTTTAATATTTAGCGAAGTGAAAAAATAGTTTGCTATTTAAAAAAAGTGGGGATATAATATCTAAATGAAAATGATAATTATTATCAATAATAATTATAAATAAAAAATAATTATAAAAAACAACTGAATATAAAGGATGAAATGAAACATGTTACATAAGTCTACTGTACATGCTGGTAATAACCGCTGGATACATATTAAGTTCATATGTTTCAT
>NZ_JAKUEU010000389.1:0-227 GCF_022663075.1 Bacillus cereus group sp. BfR-BA-01441 | reverse complement strand
GCAGGGGCAAAGTTTCATATAGAAGATTCAAAAGGAAAAATAGTTGGAGAACTAGTAACAAATGAAGAAGGAGAAGTAATATCAAAAGACTTACCAAAAGGAAACTATACCCTAGTGGAAGTAGAAGCACCTAAAGGTTACGAATTATTAAAAGAAAAAATAACTGTAAAAATAGAAAAAGATGCAGTAGTAGAAATTAAAATAGGAAATAAGAAATTGCCAGATCC
>NZ_JAKUEU010000388.1:0-227 GCF_022663075.1 Bacillus cereus group sp. BfR-BA-01441 | reverse complement strand
TTGCAACGTCAAGCCGAAGAAGAAGCGAAGCAAAGACAGGCTGAATTGCAACGTCAAGCCGAAGAAGAAGCAAAGCAAAAACAGGCTGAATTGCAACGTCAAGCCGAAGAAAAAGCAAAACAAAGACAAGCTGAATTGCTACGTCAAGCTGAAGAAAAAGCGAAGAAAAGAGAAGCTGAATTACAAAGACAGGCTAAATTAAATCAGTTTAAAGAGCAAGAACAAAC
>NZ_JAKUEU010000387.1:0-228 GCF_022663075.1 Bacillus cereus group sp. BfR-BA-01441 | reverse complement strand
AGCTCTAATTTCTGTTCGTTTTTCATTTGAATAACCTCCATTAACCAAAAGATTTTTTATGTTGCTACCACTGTGTTTCTATATTCATTATACCATAAATATATATTGAATGTATAGTGAATATATATTGAAACCGACTTTTTTATTCAAAACACGAAAAAAAAGAGTCCTATTTTCATAGAACCCTTTTAACACCTCTATTAAGCTCACATAATGGCTTTCTATCAT
>NZ_JAKUEU010000386.1:0-228 GCF_022663075.1 Bacillus cereus group sp. BfR-BA-01441 | reverse complement strand
TCCTGTCGCTCCTGTCACTCCAGTTGAGCCTGTCGCCCCGGTATCTCCTGTTACTCCTGTCGCACCTGTTGCTCCTGTCGGGCCAGGTGGTCCACCTGATGGGCCTGTCACCCCTGCTGGACCGGTTACTCCTGTTGGACCGGTAGTTCCTTCTCCCGTCGCTCCGGTTGCCCCCGTATCTCCTGTTGCTCCCGTCGGACCTTGCACTCCTTGAATTCCTTGTGGTCC
>NZ_JAKUEU010000385.1:0-228 GCF_022663075.1 Bacillus cereus group sp. BfR-BA-01441 | reverse complement strand
CTAGAATGTTCGGCGGCTTCGCTTCTTCCCCAGAGGCAAAGAGCGCCTCAAGGTCAGAAGCTCCATCCACCTCACATTCTGAACGAGCCACTTTCGCTTTTTGATGGAATCCAGCTACAGTGGCTAGAATGTTCGGCGGCTTCACTTCTTCCCGAGAGGCAAAGAGCGCCTCAAGGTCAGAAGCTCCATCCATCTCACATTCTGAGCGAGCCACTTTCGCTTTTTGAT
>NZ_JAKUEU010000384.1:0-229 GCF_022663075.1 Bacillus cereus group sp. BfR-BA-01441 | reverse complement strand
TTTATGTAGTAGAGGAGAAAGCTGTTCCCGAAGGTGTTTGGGGACAGCTTTTTCTTATGATTATAGTAGCGCTACGGATGTCGATATATTTGGAAAATCGCCGATATAAATTGAATTGCTCTTGTACTTTGTTAGAGTAGATGTTCAATGAAACATTTTTCTAAAATTTGTAAAGATATCTTTACGTATAACTGGAAAATATTTATAATTTAAGTAAAGATATCTTTAC
>NZ_JAKUEU010000383.1:0-229 GCF_022663075.1 Bacillus cereus group sp. BfR-BA-01441 | reverse complement strand
TCAGTTGCTCTACCAATTGAGCTAAGTCGGCTAAATGGTGGAGGATGACGGGATCGAACCGCCGACCCCCTGCTTGTAAGGCAGGTGCTCTCCCAGCTGAGCTAATCCTCCGGATTGCCTGGCAACGTCCTACTCTCACAGGGACAAGGTCCCAACTACCATCGGCGCTAGAGAGCTTAACTTCCGTGTTCGGTATGGGAACGGGTGTGGCCTCTCTGCCATCATTACC
>NZ_JAKUEU010000382.1:0-229 GCF_022663075.1 Bacillus cereus group sp. BfR-BA-01441 | reverse complement strand
AAAAGCAATTGAAGAAAATCCCTTTCTATTACGATTCGGGGACGGACAATTCTTCGCCAAAAAGAAAGTTGAAGAGGAAGAAGTGGACGACATCGACGACGATGAGGAAGAGGAAGAAGAGGAAGAAGAAAAACCGAAACCTAAAAGAAAATCCAAAAGTGAGGAGGACGCACCACAATGGGCAAAGACATTCATGTCGACGATACAGGAAGTAATAAAGCCGAAGGAA
>NZ_JAKUEU010000381.1:0-229 GCF_022663075.1 Bacillus cereus group sp. BfR-BA-01441 | reverse complement strand
AGGACAAACAAGTGAAACAACAAGTGCTACAACTAAAAGTGATGAATCTTTATCTGTTTTAATAGATAAAAAAGATTATTTACAAGCTGGTGCTAAGTATCCGAAACAATAAGAAAAAATTTAGAAGCTCTTGAAAAATTTAATGATAAATACCCTACAGCAAATGGAAATCTTGATATGGCATTCTTTAAAAAAGATTGGAAAGAAATTGTTCGTGTATATGAAAAGT
>NZ_JAKUEU010000380.1:0-229 GCF_022663075.1 Bacillus cereus group sp. BfR-BA-01441 | reverse complement strand
CGTATTTCCTTGACCTCCTCCGTTATTTGCTGGAGGTGTCGTTCCTTGGCCATTTCCATTATTTTGTTCTTCTTGTTTCTTTTGCTCTTCTAGTTTCTTTTGTTCTTCTTGTTTTTTAAGTTCTTCTTGTTTCTTTAATTCTTCTTGCTTTTTCTCTTCTTCAGTTTTTTGCTGTTGATCTTGTTTTGGTTGCTCCGTTGTATCCGGTACGCTAGTATTTGGCGATGAA
>NZ_JAKUEU010000379.1:0-229 GCF_022663075.1 Bacillus cereus group sp. BfR-BA-01441 | reverse complement strand
AAAATGGAGTACCCCAGGTGAAAAGGTGTATAAATTTGATTTAGATTCTGATGAAATTAGCATAAGGTTTAACGGAACGGTAATCCAAAATATAGTTGAAAAAGAAGAAGTAACAGAACCAACAAAAAAAGTTGAAGAAACGAAAGAAGAAGTAAAAGAACCGGTAAAAGAAGTTGAAGAAACGAAAGAAGAAGTGAAAGAACCGGTAAAAGAAGTTGAAGAAACAAAA
>NZ_JAKUEU010000378.1:0-230 GCF_022663075.1 Bacillus cereus group sp. BfR-BA-01441 | reverse complement strand
TTTTATCTGATTGTAAAATATCTTCATACCTTTTCATTTTCCATTACCTCCATTAAGTAAAAGATTTTTATGTCGCTACCACTGTGTTTCTATATTCATTATACCATAAATATATATTGAATGTATAGTGAATATATATTGAAACCGACTTTTTTATTCAAAACACGAAAAAAAGAGTCCTATTTTCATAGAACCCTTTTAACACCTCTATTAAGCTCATAAAATAGCTT
>NZ_JAKUEU010000377.1:0-230 GCF_022663075.1 Bacillus cereus group sp. BfR-BA-01441 | reverse complement strand
CAATTTCAAAGAATCTTTAAAACAAAAAGCGCGATCTGTTAGGGATGCACCTGTCAATTTAAAAAATTATGTTAAAAATAAATTGATTGATGGTGTAGTTAAAATAAATAAAAAAATAATTAACAAAACAAATGCCATTAATGAAAAGATGGAACAAGCAAGGCCAAATAAAAGTCCTGATAATGTAAAAGAAGCTCAACAAAATAGTCAACATGATGATCAAATAAAGG
>NZ_JAKUEU010000376.1:0-231 GCF_022663075.1 Bacillus cereus group sp. BfR-BA-01441 | reverse complement strand
CAATGTATATTGTTTAATTTTACAGAATGGAGTTTCAAGGGAAATGTATATCTAGTATGTATTGTATATTCATTGAAAGTACATTTAATGTAATTGTGAGTTTGTGATTTATACATTCAATACATATTCAATGTATCTTCAATGCATTATTCACTTTGGGTGAGTATAAAACTAGAAAGAGGGTTTTATAATGGAGTTAGACATTTTATTTCATGATATTACATCTGATTT
>NZ_JAKUEU010000375.1:0-231 GCF_022663075.1 Bacillus cereus group sp. BfR-BA-01441 | reverse complement strand
AAAGCTGGAAAATCAGAAGATAAAGAATCTGCTAAGAAAAAAGAAAAAGAACAAGAGCAAGCAGAAGCTAAGAAAAAAGCTGAAGAAGAGAAGCTAAAGGCTGAAGAAGAACAGAAAAAAGCTGAAGAAGAAGCGAAAGCTAACGAGAAAGTATCAGCTGAAAAAACTGTATCTAAGGCAAAAGAGGCTTACACAAAACCTTCTTGGAAAGCTGTAGGAACAGAACAAGGT
>NZ_JAKUEU010000374.1:0-232 GCF_022663075.1 Bacillus cereus group sp. BfR-BA-01441 | reverse complement strand
TACATCTAGTACAACAGTGACAGTAAAAGTAGTAGAAAAAGAAAAACCAGAAGAACAAAAACCAGAAGAACAAAAACCAGAAGAACAGAAACCAGAGCAAAAACCAGAACAAAAACCAGATCAAAAACCAGAGCAAAAACCAGAGCAAAAACCAGAAAATAATGTAGATGTAAAAAAAGATACAGCTACAGTGTAAAATGTTGAAAAATCCTTCCTAATTAACTTAGGAGGG
>NZ_JAKUEU010000373.1:0-232 GCF_022663075.1 Bacillus cereus group sp. BfR-BA-01441 | reverse complement strand
GGGGCCGACTGGTGACACTGGGGCTACTGGACCTACGGGGCCGACTGGTGACACTGGGGCTACTGGACCTACGGGGCCGACTGGTGACACTGGAGCTACTGGACCGACTGGACCTACGGGGCCGACTGGGGCTACTGGACCGACTGGACCGACTGGACCATCCGGACTAGGACTTCCAGCAGGATTGTATGCATTTAACTCCGCTGGGATTTCTTTGGATATTGGACTTAAT
>NZ_JAKUEU010000372.1:0-233 GCF_022663075.1 Bacillus cereus group sp. BfR-BA-01441 | reverse complement strand
AAAAGAAAGAAGTAAAGACGCAGAAAGTAGCAAAAGCGAAAGAAACAACGAAAGCACAAGAAATAGTAAAGCCTAAAGAAGAGGCAAAAGTAGTAAAAGTTAAAGAAGAACCGAAAGCGCAAGAAATAGTAAAACCTAAAGAAGAGGCAAAAGTCAAAGAAGAAGTAAAAGTTAAAGAAGAAGAAAAAGCGCAAGAAATAGTAAAGCCTAAAGAAGAGGCAAAAATCAAAGAA
>NZ_JAKUEU010000371.1:0-233 GCF_022663075.1 Bacillus cereus group sp. BfR-BA-01441 | reverse complement strand
AACAAGATAAAGCTAAAAAAGAAGAAGCAATTAAGGAACAGCAAAAAAGTGAAGTAGAGAAAAAGAAAGTGGCACAAGTACAAGAAAAAAATGATATGGCTAAAAAAGAAGAAGCAATAAAAGCTGAGAAAAAAAGTGAAGAAGAGAAAAAGAGAATAGCGCAAGAACAGTTAAAAAACGATATGGCAAAAAAAGAAGCAGCGATAAAAGCCGAGCAAAAGAATGAAGTAGCT
>NZ_JAKUEU010000370.1:0-236 GCF_022663075.1 Bacillus cereus group sp. BfR-BA-01441 | reverse complement strand
ATCGTATTTCTATCAAGCGTATTAGTATAATAGAAGCTTTGTAACAAAAGAAAAGGAAGGGAGAATGAAAGATATGAAAGAGCAAGTATTACAAGTAACAAAAGGTGACTTATTAGGATCCGCAAGTGGAGCGGTAATATTAACATCATTTATTCTATTCCTTGCAAATGTATTAGTATGAGATATATAAATACAATCATTCAAAAAAAATAAAGACTCTAACGTATTAGTAAGTA
>NZ_JAKUEU010000369.1:0-237 GCF_022663075.1 Bacillus cereus group sp. BfR-BA-01441 | reverse complement strand
CCAGCGATGAGTGGGAGCGGTCAGTGCCTAATTGGTGCTCGAATGGTGTATTAAGACCCTAGATAGGAAAAGAGAGGAAGGCTGTTTTTGTTTTTGAAGACGGTAATGTTGTTAGAAAAAACCTTCTTTTTTAGCTTGAATAGATGACCCAGCGATGAGTGGGAGCGGTCAGTGCTTAATTGGTGTTCGAATGATGTATGAAGACTCCAAGTAGGAAGTGAGAGGAAGGCTGTTTTT
>NZ_JAKUEU010000368.1:0-238 GCF_022663075.1 Bacillus cereus group sp. BfR-BA-01441 | reverse complement strand
TACACCCCTACGTTATATCCTAATTCTCTAAATACACCTGCTATAGCACCTGCAACTACTGTTTTTCCAACTTCAGTATCAGTTGCTGTTATGAAAAAACCACTCATTATTCTCCCTCCGTAACATCTGAGATTGCCTTATATAAAATGCGTAACATATCATCAATCTCTTCAAAAGTAGAAGCAAGTGGTGGCATAAATACAATCGTGTTACCTAGCGGTCGTAAAATCATACCCAG
>NZ_JAKUEU010000367.1:0-241 GCF_022663075.1 Bacillus cereus group sp. BfR-BA-01441 | reverse complement strand
ATAATAAGAAAGGAGTCTGTCCCCCTAATCATTCTTGGACAGACTCCTTTGTCATATTTTGTCGGTAAGTCGCTATATTTCAAGTTACGGTCGATATATTCCAATAATCGCCGATATAATTTGAGTTACAGTCGATATATTCCAATAATCGCTGATATATTTTTAATTACATTTCACAAAGAAAGCTACCATTCACGGTAGCTTTTACTTTTTCTTCATATCCGATGCTTTTTTTACAATT
>NZ_JAKUEU010000366.1:0-242 GCF_022663075.1 Bacillus cereus group sp. BfR-BA-01441 | reverse complement strand
AAACAGAAGAGTCAGAAGAAGTAGAAGTAATTACAGAAACAGAAGAGTCAGAAGAAGCTGAAGTAATTACAGAAACAGAAGAGTCAGAAGAAGCTGAAGTAATTGCGGAAGTAGAAGAGTCAGAAGAAGTGGAAGTAATTGCGGAAGCAGAAGAGTCAGAAGAAGCTGAAGTAATTGCAGAAATAAACGAGCCTGTAGTAGAGACATTTGTAGCACTTGAGGAAATTCAGCAAGAAGATGAA
>NZ_JAKUEU010000365.1:0-243 GCF_022663075.1 Bacillus cereus group sp. BfR-BA-01441 | reverse complement strand
TGCAGCTAGATAAAATAAAAGCCCTCTATATGATTAGAGGGCTCTTATTTTTTCGTTATGTGTCGGTAAGTCGATATATTAAAAAAATCGCTGATATAATTCGAGTTGCGCCGATATATTAAAAAAATCGCCGATATAATTCGAGTTGCGCTGATATATTAAAAAACCGCCGATATAATTTCATTTACTGTTACGCAACACAAAAAAGAGCTATTCCTAAACGATGGGAATAGCTCTTTTTCT
>NZ_JAKUEU010000364.1:0-243 GCF_022663075.1 Bacillus cereus group sp. BfR-BA-01441 | reverse complement strand
CACATAACATTCCCTAATTTTTTTGACTAGATGCTCTCCAATCACGAAAAGATGTTGGGCGTCCAGAAAAAGCTCTTTGCTTTGTAACAGATGGTTTTTCTTCAGGAGTCATTGTTTTTTCTTTAAGAGTCGCTGGTTTTTCTTTAAGCGTCACTGATTTTTCTTCAAGAATAGTCACAGCTGTTTGCATTTTCTCTAACTGTTCTTTCAACAATTGTTGTTCAATCTTTAAATCCGTAAGTA
>NZ_JAKUEU010000363.1:0-244 GCF_022663075.1 Bacillus cereus group sp. BfR-BA-01441 | reverse complement strand
TTTTCCATAAGGAAGATCCTTAACAGAAGCAATACCATTTTTATTAGTAATAACCTTAGTTACTTCTTCACCTTTTTCATTATAGACAGTAAATTCAACATCTGATAAAGGCTTTTTGTTATCATCAACTTTATGGATTTCAATAGAACCTTTTACAAGTTTGTTAACCACGTTGAAAACTTGATTAGAACCTTGTTTTGTAATTTCGAATGAAATCTCTTCGCTAGAACCTTCATAACCATTT
>NZ_JAKUEU010000362.1:0-244 GCF_022663075.1 Bacillus cereus group sp. BfR-BA-01441 | reverse complement strand
TCCTGAACTAAATGAAGGCTCGTTATACGCATAGAATGGTTTTTCTATAAACCTTTCTTCTCCATCTAGATTCATCCATTTCTCGCCTTCCCATGTTTTAACCTTTAACCAGCCACTAGGTGTCCCATCCACAACTCTAAAATTCTGTGGATTATATAATGCTCCAGCGTTTGCTTTTGCTGCATTAAATGAAGCTTCATTATACGCATAGAATGATTTGTTTATAAATCTTTCTTCTCCATCT
>NZ_JAKUEU010000361.1:0-247 GCF_022663075.1 Bacillus cereus group sp. BfR-BA-01441 | reverse complement strand
TCAGCTTCTTCTAGCTCTTCTGTTTCTGTAATTACTTCTACTTCTTCTGACTCTTCCGCTTCTACAATTACTTCCACTTCTTCTGACTCTTCTGCTTCCACAATTACTTCAGCTTCTTCTGACTCTTCTGTTTCTGTAATTACTTCCACTTCTTCAGGTGCCTCTGTTTCCATAACTACTTCTTCAAACTCTTCCGTTTCTGCAATTACTTCTACTTTTGACACTTCTTCTGGTATTTCCACAATGA
>NZ_JAKUEU010000360.1:0-249 GCF_022663075.1 Bacillus cereus group sp. BfR-BA-01441 | reverse complement strand
GTGGAACTAACTGTGAAAGATAGTAGAGGAAAAGAAAGTATAGAACAGACAAAAGTTACTGTAAAACAAGATCCGCAAACAGGCGGGTCCCTTGAAGAAGAGAAGATACTCCCGTTTAATACGCTTGTAAAAGGAAACCTGGTTACTCCTGATCA
This sequence comes from Bacillus cereus group sp. BfR-BA-01441, assembly GCF_022663075.1. Classification (NCBI taxonomy): domain Bacteria; kingdom Bacillati; phylum Bacillota; class Bacilli; order Caryophanales; family Bacillaceae; genus Bacillus; species Bacillus cereus group sp. BfR-BA-01441. The sequence goes on along the minus strand of NZ_JAKUEU010000360.1, from coordinate 94 downwards.
AACAGATGTTTATACGTTTAATGTTACAGATCCAAAAGAAGTAGAGATTTCTGTGGTAAATGAACAAAATATTGGGATGACATGGGTACTTTAT
>NZ_JAKUEU010000359.1:0-250 GCF_022663075.1 Bacillus cereus group sp. BfR-BA-01441 | reverse complement strand
TACTTGTGTTTGTAGATTCGTGTGTGATGGGAGTATAAGAAATTTTACCTTGTTCTTGTAGAGTCTCTTTTTGTATAGCTACTTCTTGAACCTTTTTCTCTTTTTTAGGTTCTTGGCTTACATTGCTAGTATTGCAGCCTGCTAGAATGGCAGACGTACATAAAGCAATTGCTGCGTATTTTCTCATAAAAATCACCTTCTATTGTGTAGTATGTTGCATATTGACATTAAAATCCCCACCGCTATAAGA
>NZ_JAKUEU010000358.1:0-250 GCF_022663075.1 Bacillus cereus group sp. BfR-BA-01441 | reverse complement strand
CAAGAAAAAATAGCTGTTACACAGTTGGCTCATAGATTATACGAAAAAAGTAAGGATATTCTATTATTCGAAGAGGAAATACTTTCTTATATTAGTTATTTAGATTTTAAAGTTAAATTAGATTTTAAAATTAAATCTAATTTAACTTTAAAAAATATCGAAAATAATAATGAAGAAAATGATGCCAAAAACAATGTTTAACAAAATTTAGAAGCATTTGATATATAATGTTTAAATTTTAGAACATATA
>NZ_JAKUEU010000357.1:0-250 GCF_022663075.1 Bacillus cereus group sp. BfR-BA-01441 | reverse complement strand
CGAAGAATTTACTCGTTCCAATTGGGATTCATTTATTAAATAATTCGTTTTATTTATTAGTAAATTTTCAACTATAAAAAGACGCCTTTTAAAAAGGAAGTCTTTTTTATTTTGTAGTAGATAGAAAAGTATTTACAAGTATTGTGTAGAGGAAAGATAATAGAAAAAAATATGCGCATGGGGGAAGATGATGAGTAAATATAAATTACATATAGATAAAGAACAACTATGGAAAGGCTGCGTTTTAAAT
>NZ_JAKUEU010000356.1:0-250 GCF_022663075.1 Bacillus cereus group sp. BfR-BA-01441 | reverse complement strand
CAAAATCTTTCGATTTCATGGTTTATCAAATATAAAGATAATGCTAAACGAATACTCTAACATTACCTTCCCCAAAGTTAATTATAGAGTATTTTCAAAAAAAAGACACTCATGTAGTGTCTTTTTTATAGTATTTTACAAAGAATTCCACCTACTAACACCTTTTTGTTGCGCCTATTCGTTTATTTCAATATGATACTTTTCCATCTCGTATATGCAATAGACAATGATAGCTAAACTCCAACTGACA
>NZ_JAKUEU010000355.1:0-250 GCF_022663075.1 Bacillus cereus group sp. BfR-BA-01441 | reverse complement strand
CTATATACTCGAAAAGAGGAGATGTCTGCTGTGACCTCTTCTCTTTTCGATTTGTTGAACAATCCTGTGGTAAATGAAATTATATCAACGATTTTTCGAATATATCTATCATAACTTACAATATATCAACGATTTTTAAAATATATCTATCAAAACTCACAATATATCAACGATTCGACAAGAAATATCGATTTACAGACAAAAATCGATATCCCTTCCTAAACCGTCATCTTCCAACTAGATAACGCTA
>NZ_JAKUEU010000354.1:0-250 GCF_022663075.1 Bacillus cereus group sp. BfR-BA-01441 | reverse complement strand
TGATATTGCGGTTGTTGTGGTTGAGTTGTGTATGGGTTTTGTGGTGCTGCATATGGATTTTGTTGATATTGTTGTTCTTGGTTTTGTGGTGCTGCATATGGATTTTGTTGATATTGTTGTTCTTGGTTTTGTGGTATTACATATGGATTTTGAGGATATCGCTGTTCTTGATTTTGTGGTGCTGCATATGGATTTTGAGGATATTCATAATTTGGACGTGTGTCATATGGATTTTGTTGAAATTCAGTTT
>NZ_JAKUEU010000353.1:0-251 GCF_022663075.1 Bacillus cereus group sp. BfR-BA-01441 | reverse complement strand
AAGGGGACAATTTATGTCAATTTAATTAGGGATGGAAGTTGCTTTAAGACACTGGGGAATGTCTTATAAATTAGGGAGGAACAACTTCGATACATATACTATAAAAGGTAGGTGTGACTCTCATGTGAACATAGGGTGAAAGAGAGGGGGAGTTTTAAATAAAAGATAGAAAGACAAAAAATAAGACCATCATATATAAGATGGTCAAGGAAGGGGACAATTTATGTCAATTTAATTAGGGATGGAAGCTG
>NZ_JAKUEU010000352.1:0-253 GCF_022663075.1 Bacillus cereus group sp. BfR-BA-01441 | reverse complement strand
AAAAGGCCAACAAAAAGCTTCGGAAGGAAAAGAAACAGCTAATAAAGCAGATCAAGCATTCTCATCCATTCTGTCGGCTATTAATAAAATCACTAGTCAAATTCAAGAAGTATCTGCAGCGACAGAAGAAATGTCTGCCGGTACAGAAGAAGTCAATGCCTCTATGTCCAGTGTTTCTGAAACTGCCGCGCAAGTAGCTAAGGAAACAACTCAAACTGTACAGTCTATCCAATCACAAGCAGCATCAATCGAG
>NZ_JAKUEU010000351.1:0-255 GCF_022663075.1 Bacillus cereus group sp. BfR-BA-01441 | reverse complement strand
TGCCTTAGCAATCGTTTCAAGTGGTATACCAAGATCATACATATTTTTAATCATTTGAATTTTTCCCTGCTGAACTCCTTCTTTTCGACCTTTTTCAATGCCTTTTTCAATGCCTTTTTTAATTCCTTGTTTCATCCCTTGTTCCATTCCTCTTTTTATTCCTTCTGTCTCTGCATGGGCGAATTTTGCTGCTTCATCCATTAAAACTTTCTCCCTTGCGTCATAGGCTTGCCGGAAAGAAGAATCTTGACTCAT
>NZ_JAKUEU010000350.1:0-256 GCF_022663075.1 Bacillus cereus group sp. BfR-BA-01441 | reverse complement strand
CGAGCCACTTTCGCTTTTTGATGGAATCTAGCTACAGTGGCTAGAATCTGTTGGCCATTTCACTCCCTCGGACGAAGCAAAAAGCGCTTCTCTGTCGGGAGTTCCAATGTCCAAAGATTCTGAGCGAGCCACTTTCGCTTTTTATTAACATTTGTTACAATAGTAAAAATAGAGGAGGGACGTTATATGCCAAAGGGTACAGGTAAGGTTATTGCACAGAATAAAAAAGCATTTCATGATTATTTCATCGAAGAAA
>NZ_JAKUEU010000349.1:0-256 GCF_022663075.1 Bacillus cereus group sp. BfR-BA-01441 | reverse complement strand
ACCTACTGATTACAAGTCAGTTGCTCTACCAATTGAGCTAAGTCGGCTTGCGACTTCAAAATGGTGGCTCGGGACGGAATCGAACCGCCGACACGAGGATTTTCAGTCCTCTGCTCTACCGACTGAGCTACCGAGCCTTTATGTAAAAATGGCGGTCCCGACCGGGGTCGAACCGGCGATCTCCTGCGTGACAGGCAGGCATGTTAACCACTACACCACGGGACCATTTGGTTGCGGGGACAGGATTTGAACCTGC
>NZ_JAKUEU010000348.1:0-257 GCF_022663075.1 Bacillus cereus group sp. BfR-BA-01441 | reverse complement strand
TAAAACATGGGAAGGCGAGAAATGGATGAATCTAGATGGAGAAGAAAGGTTTATAGAAAAACCATTCTATGCGTATAACGAGCCTTCATTTAGTTCAGGAAAAGCAAACGCCGGAGCATTATATAATCCACAGAATTTTAGAATAATAGATGGGACAACTAGTGGCTGGTTGAAGATTAAAACATGGGAAGGCGACAAGTGGATGAACCTCAACCAAACAGATTCTGGTTCTTCTGGAGTAATTGATTTAGCTTTAA
>NZ_JAKUEU010000347.1:0-258 GCF_022663075.1 Bacillus cereus group sp. BfR-BA-01441 | reverse complement strand
TTAAAAAATGGTACTTATTATTATACACCATGTACTGGAGGCTCATTTTTCATCAAATTAATAGGTACGTGAAATTATATTAACGATTTTCTTAATATATCTATCGTAACTTCAAATATATCAACGATTTTCTCAATATATCTATCATAACTCAAAATATATCAACGGTTTTTCAAATATATCGATTTGCCGACAATTCACGACAAAAAAACAGGAGCTCTCTAGCCCCTGTCTTCTAACACTTTCAATACAGTTTGT
>NZ_JAKUEU010000346.1:0-259 GCF_022663075.1 Bacillus cereus group sp. BfR-BA-01441 | reverse complement strand
AAGTAGATATCGATTCAATGAATTATCACCATTTTTACGATATTCAATTTGCATTTGATAAAGGTAGCATTAAGTCGTTAGATAACCAAGGTGAAAACAACAACCAAGGTGTAAACAACAACCAAGGTGAAAACAACAACCAAGGTGGAAACAACAACCAAGGTGAAAACAACAACCAAGGTGGAAACAACAACCAAGATAATAACACAACAATTGATCCAAAAGCTCTTAAAGATGGTGAATACAGAATTGGCTTTAA
>NZ_JAKUEU010000345.1:0-259 GCF_022663075.1 Bacillus cereus group sp. BfR-BA-01441 | reverse complement strand
TGAATTCGGATAATAAAAGGGGTACTCCAAGTTTTATTTTGGAGCACCCTTTTTTTATTATCCGGTCCTGTCATTTGTCGGTAAGTCGATATATTAAAAAAATCGCTGATATATTTCGAGTTGCGCCGATATAATCGGAAAATCGCTCATAAAAATTTCACTTAATGCAGCGCGCCAAGAATTTGAAAATAACCTTTTTTAATTTTTATCTTCTTTCTCTTTAACGGCAGAAAGTACAGTTTGTTTTACCCAAGCTTTT
>NZ_JAKUEU010000344.1:0-260 GCF_022663075.1 Bacillus cereus group sp. BfR-BA-01441 | reverse complement strand
TTATTGATGGATTAACAGTTGAAATTCCGGAAGGGAAAATTACAACAATTATTGGACCAAATGGTTGTGGGAAGTCCACATTATTAAAAACGGCGTCTCGTATTTTGAAGGCAAAGCAAGGTACTGTTTATCTTGACGGAAAAGCAATTGAGAAACAGCCAACGAAAGAAATTGCAAAGAAAATGGCGATTTTACCACAAACTGCAGAAGTGCCAACGGGTCTTACTGTATTTGAGCTTGTGTCATATGGAAGATTCCCT
>NZ_JAKUEU010000343.1:0-261 GCF_022663075.1 Bacillus cereus group sp. BfR-BA-01441 | reverse complement strand
AACCTTTTTCTTTTCTTTGTTTTTCAATTTTTTTACCAATATCTATATTTTCCATAATGAAAATCTCCTTAATAATTATTAAATTATATTTAAATAAATTAAATTAAAATTAATTAAAGTGAACAATTTGTGTTAAACTATATTTAAATTAATTTAATTATAATTTATTATATGGTGAGCTACAAGGATATAAGGAGGAAACAAAATGAAAGAAATAGGGGCATTACAAGCAGAATACCCATTAGTGAATAAACTTATTGC
>NZ_JAKUEU010000342.1:0-262 GCF_022663075.1 Bacillus cereus group sp. BfR-BA-01441 | reverse complement strand
CGACCATTTTAACCTTTCTGAAGGAGCTGCTTACGCTTTTTATTTAATCTAGCTTCAGCAGCTAGAATGGTCAGTGGCTTCACTTCTTCCTGCGAGGCAAAAAGCGCCTCTACGTCAGAAGCTCCATCCCCCTCCCATTCTGAAGGAGCTGCCTCTGCTTTTTACTTAATAACCAAGTTCGGTTTTTTATTTAAGCTATGACGACCATCTACGAAGCGAACTGTGCCTGATTTTGCGCGCATAACAAGGGATTGCGTTGTTC
>NZ_JAKUEU010000341.1:0-263 GCF_022663075.1 Bacillus cereus group sp. BfR-BA-01441 | reverse complement strand
CAATTTCAAAGAATCTTTAAAACAAAAAGCGCGATCTGTTAGGGATGCACCTGTCAATTTAAAAAATTATGTTAAAAATAAATTGATTGATGGTGTAGTTAAAATAAATAACAAAATTATTAATAAAACAAATGATATCAATCAAAAAATAGTTAACAAAACAAATGCCATTAATGAAAAGATGGAACAAGCAAGGCCAAATAAAAGTCCTGATAATGTAAAAGAAGCTCAACAAAATAGTCAACATGATGATCAAATAAAGG
>NZ_JAKUEU010000340.1:0-263 GCF_022663075.1 Bacillus cereus group sp. BfR-BA-01441 | reverse complement strand
GGTCTTTAACCATTTTATATTGTATATATCAAGTAATTGTTTAGGGGTTAATCTCTCTTTTTCTTCAATGGTCCATTTCAATGCTTCTAATGCTTTTTCTTTAGTCCAGAAGTTATTAGGAGTCATGCCAAATTCCCATTCTTTAAAACAGCCTGGATAAAGATCATTAATCATTGCATACGGGCTACTATTCCAATACATAGCCAGAGGTGCACTAAGCTTATTTTTTTTCAACCATTTTTTCCCGTATAATTCTAAGAGCT
>NZ_JAKUEU010000339.1:0-267 GCF_022663075.1 Bacillus cereus group sp. BfR-BA-01441 | reverse complement strand
GGAATAGAAAAAGAGGTTGTTCCGTTTGGAGCAACCTCTTCGTATATATAAGAAAGGGATTGACGTTTTTTGTCGGTAAATCGATATTCTTTGTCGAATCGTTAATATATTATAAGTTATGATAGATATAATTGAAAAATCGTTGATATATTGTAAGTTATGATAGATATATTCAAAAAATCGTTGATATAATTTCCTATACTATTAGCATTTTGGAGGAGCATCTTTTTATTCGCTTTTAAACATTATAACGTTATATTTACTTCT
>NZ_JAKUEU010000338.1:0-268 GCF_022663075.1 Bacillus cereus group sp. BfR-BA-01441 | reverse complement strand
TACACTAGATATGTTTTTTGTTAATACTTCTGCTTTTTGATGTACAACTTGATTCGTTGTACTTTCAATAGTTTTTGAATTGCTACCGTTATCTGTCCCAGTGTCTGGCTTCTCTCCTGTGTCAGGTTTTCCTCCCGTGTCTGGATTTCCTCCTGTATCAGGTTTCCCTCCTGTGTCTGGATTTCCTCCTGTGTCTGGATTTCCTCCTGTATCAGGTTTTCCTCCTGTGTCTGGATTTCCTCCTGTATCAGGTTTTCCTCCTGTATCA
>NZ_JAKUEU010000337.1:0-268 GCF_022663075.1 Bacillus cereus group sp. BfR-BA-01441 | reverse complement strand
GGCGAAAGAAAAAGCGAAGTCAATTTTAGAGCAAGAGAAATCTGGAAAATTAACGCATGAGCAAGCAAAAGAGGAATTAACAAAGCTAGGCGTGAAAATGCCGGAGAAAGGTAAACATGGAGACATGTTTGCTAACTTAGATGAACAGACAAAAGAGAAAGCGAAGTCAATTTTAGAGCAAAAGAAATCCGGAAAATTAACGCATGAGCAAGCAAAAGAAGAATTAACAAAATTAGGTGTGAAACTTCCAGAGAAAGAGAAGCATGAA
>NZ_JAKUEU010000336.1:0-268 GCF_022663075.1 Bacillus cereus group sp. BfR-BA-01441 | reverse complement strand
CGTAATCATACAAATTAAAAGAATGGTGATTAAATTTGGTGTAGCTCTACCGTAAGTGAGCAAAACATCACCTCCCGATTCATAGAAAACCGATGATAGACGGGAGTTCTTTTTCCAATACAATCAGCTATATTAATAGCAGACAAAGATCAAATTTAGCGGAGTTCTTTTCTGTTTCACCTCCGTAATTATATAAATTAAAAGAACAGGCACATATTCAGCGAAGTTCTTACCCATTCACCTTCGCAATCATATAAATTAAAAGAAT
>NZ_JAKUEU010000335.1:0-269 GCF_022663075.1 Bacillus cereus group sp. BfR-BA-01441 | reverse complement strand
ATTGAAAGAAACGTTAGATAAGTTCGGGACGTGTAAAACAGAAGAACCTAACGGTGGCAAACCAGAAGAACCAAAGACGGATGATCCAAAACAAGAAAAACCAGAAGAACCGAAGACGGATGATCCAAAACAAGAAAAACCAGAAGAACCAAAGACGAATGATCCAAAACAAGAAAAACCAGAAGAACCAAAGACGGATGGTTCAAAACAAGAAAAACCAGATGGTACAAAAACAAATGATGAAAAACCAGAACAACCAAAGCAAGAGA
>NZ_JAKUEU010000334.1:0-269 GCF_022663075.1 Bacillus cereus group sp. BfR-BA-01441 | reverse complement strand
TAATTGAAAAAGTACAGAAACCAGAAGTGAAGCCAGACCCAAAACCTGAAACAAAACCAGAAGAAAAACCAGAAGTGAAGCCAGACCCAAAACCTGAAACAAAACCAGAAGAAAAACCTGAAGTAAAGCCAGACCCAAAACCTGAAACAAAGCCAGAGGAAAAACCAGAAGTAAAGCCAGATCCAAAACCTGAAACAAAACCAGATACAAATTTACCATCAAGCATAGATAAAAGTTTAGTTACGGAGGAAGTTACGTATAATCCAAAC
>NZ_JAKUEU010000333.1:0-271 GCF_022663075.1 Bacillus cereus group sp. BfR-BA-01441 | reverse complement strand
ATTATTACAAACTACACTACCAATACTTTGATGAAATTCAGCTTCTGCTTTCTTTTGTTGTGCTTGTAATTCAGCCATCTTTTTTTCTAGGTCTGTCATTTTTTTAGCTTTATTTATTTTGATTTTAGCCATCTTCATCTACCCTTTCTTTTTGGTTTTATGTTTTTGATTTTAGCCATTTTAAAATCTAATTTTGTAGTTATTTTTTATTATATATTCTCTGTAAAATTATAGCAACTATAAATTGATTGAAAGAAAAAATGATGGTATA
>NZ_JAKUEU010000332.1:0-271 GCF_022663075.1 Bacillus cereus group sp. BfR-BA-01441 | reverse complement strand
ATTTCCTTGACCTCCTCCATTATTTGCTGGAGGTGTCGTATTTCCTTGACCTCCTCCGTTATTTGCTGGAGGTGTCGTTCCTTGGCCATTTCCATTATTTTGTTCTTCTTGTTTCTTTTGCTCTTCTAGTTTCTTTTGTTCTTCTTGCTTCTTAAGTTCCTCTTGTTTCTTTTGTTCTTCTTGTTTTTTCAGTTCTTCTTGTTTCTTTAATTCTTCTTGCTTTTTCTCTTCTTCAGTTTTTTGCTGTTGATCTTGTTTTGGTTGCTCCGTT
>NZ_JAKUEU010000331.1:0-273 GCF_022663075.1 Bacillus cereus group sp. BfR-BA-01441 | reverse complement strand
ATTAAACGAAGTAAAAACAGGAGCTGTTTTTCGGGAGACGCTCACCTAAATAAAAAACCGATAAAGATCAAATTCAGCGGAGTTCTTTTCTGTTTCACCTCCGTAATTATACAAATTAAAAGAACAGGGACATATTCAGCGAAGTTCTTACCCATTCACCTTCGTAATCATACAAATTAAAAGAATGGTGATTAAATTTGGTGTAGCTCTACCGTAAGTGAGCAAAACATCACCTCCCGATTCATAGAAAACCGATGATAGACGGGAGTTCTT
>NZ_JAKUEU010000330.1:0-274 GCF_022663075.1 Bacillus cereus group sp. BfR-BA-01441 | reverse complement strand
TATGGATAACAATCAAATGCCGAATATGATGCCGATTATGGATAACAATCAAATGCCGAATATAATGCCGATTATGGATAACAATCAAATGCCGAATATGATGCCAATTATGGATAACAATCAAATGCCGAATATAATGCCGATTATGGATAACAATCAACCGCCCAATATGATGCCCTATCAAATGCCGTATCAACAGCCCATGATGCCGCCGAATCCGTATTATCAACAACCAAATCCATATCAAATGCCATATCAGCAAGGAGCGCCGTTT
>NZ_JAKUEU010000329.1:0-275 GCF_022663075.1 Bacillus cereus group sp. BfR-BA-01441 | reverse complement strand
GCATCTGGATTGCCATGGTCAGGATTTATGGGGAACCAAATTTATAAAATCGCATCGTCAAATGAATCACTCGGATATCCAAAATTGTACATGGCTCCGCCTGAATCAAAGGTAAAAGAATTGCCGTGGGCAACAAGAAAAGAAGCTCCGCCTGAATCAAATTCAAATGAACCGAAAGCAATTTCTGTCGATGAATTACAAAAAGGAATTGAAATAAAGAAGCCATATGTTATTTCACTACCAGCTGATCCGAAAGGTGTATTCACTGTTTCGAA
>NZ_JAKUEU010000328.1:0-275 GCF_022663075.1 Bacillus cereus group sp. BfR-BA-01441 | reverse complement strand
TCTAATTCACTATTTTTACCTTCTACTTCAGTTAATTTTTTCTCCGTATTCGCTAAATGCTCTTTTGTCGTAACCAATTCATTCGTAATTTCTTGCAATTTTTGAACGAGTGCTTGATTAAATTGATTTTGTAACTGTTGATTCTCTAATACTTCATTCAATTTCTTTTCTAATTCTGATTTTTCTTCTTTTGAAACAAACGAATCAAGTTCTCCGTTTCGCCATGACCGAACTTGATCATAAGACCATTTTTGGTCCTGTATTTTTTCTTTTAT
>NZ_JAKUEU010000327.1:0-278 GCF_022663075.1 Bacillus cereus group sp. BfR-BA-01441 | reverse complement strand
ATAACATAAACAGGATTATTTTCTATTTGTTTTTTATTAAAAAAATCCATATTAACTTCTTCTTTTTTGGAAATTCCTTTAATTTTTTTCTTCTTTTTATACATTAACAGCGCAAATATACAGGCTAAACACAACAAACTTATTAATATAATTGTTAATAAAAATCTCATTGTAAATTCACCTCATATTTCACTAATTCATTTTCAAAAAAAAGAGAAGTCAATTTGTTTTTTAAAAATCAACTTCTCTTTTTCATTATTTAATTTTTATATCTGTTT
>NZ_JAKUEU010000326.1:0-280 GCF_022663075.1 Bacillus cereus group sp. BfR-BA-01441 | reverse complement strand
GCATAAATCGTTTTGTTGACAGTAATTTGTTCAGACGTAGGATTCATCCATTTTTCGCCTTCCCAAGTCTTAAATTTTAGCCAACCATCTGTTGTTCCATCTACTATTCTAAATGTTTGTCGCCCATACTTCGCTCCAGCATTCGCAACCTTTGATGAGAAAGAAGGTTCATCATATGCATAGAAATCTCCCATGACACGTTCTTCCCCATTCAAGTTAATCCAAACTGGACCTTCCCATGTTTCAATCTTCCACCAGCCATTATCTCTTTTTTCCATGA
>NZ_JAKUEU010000325.1:0-280 GCF_022663075.1 Bacillus cereus group sp. BfR-BA-01441 | reverse complement strand
TCAAGTAATCTCTGAAAACTCTGGATGGAGCAAAATTAACTACAACGGTCAAACTGGTTATATCGGAACACGTTACCTATCTAAAACACCAGTTGGAGGCGCAGTAGATAATAAGCCTAACAATAACCAAAATAACAATCAAAACAATAACAACAACAACAACAATAATAATACAGGTAATAATAGCGGCGACAGTTCTTCCGTACTTGCATACGCAAAATCAATGCAAGGTGTACCATACGTTTGGGGCGGAACTTCTGCTAACGGTGTTGACTGCAGT
>NZ_JAKUEU010000324.1:0-281 GCF_022663075.1 Bacillus cereus group sp. BfR-BA-01441 | reverse complement strand
AAAGAACCGGTAAAAGAAGTTGAAGAAACAAAAGAAGAAGTGAAAGAACCGATAAAAGAAGTTGAAGGTACAAAAGAAGAAGTGAAAGAACCGGTAAAAGAAGTTGAAGGTACAAAAGAAGAAGTGAAAGAACCGGTAAAAGAAGTAAAAGAGGAAGTAAAAGAGCCAACGAAAGAAGTTGAAGAAGCGAAAGAGGAAGTGGACGAGCCAACAACAGGAGTTGAAGGATCGAAAGCGGAGGTAAAAGAAACAGGAAAAGAAATTGAAGGTTCAAAAGACAC
>NZ_JAKUEU010000323.1:0-281 GCF_022663075.1 Bacillus cereus group sp. BfR-BA-01441 | reverse complement strand
ATAAATTAAAAGAACAGGCACATATTCAGCGAAGTTCTTACCCATTCACCTTCGCAATCATATAAATTAAAAGAATGGCGATTAAATTTGGTGTAGCTCTACCGTAGTGAGCATGAAAAAATTGGTGTAACTCTACCGTAGTGAGTATATAAAAAACTGCCTGCAAAACCTTAGACATATCTCTAAGATTTTGCAGGCAGTTTTTCTGTAAAGAAATATAATTCATATTAAACCAATGACTAAAACTAGGTTTTATGAGGATGTTTTCAGTCTGATCACAC
>NZ_JAKUEU010000322.1:0-282 GCF_022663075.1 Bacillus cereus group sp. BfR-BA-01441 | reverse complement strand
GAATTCCCATTCCGGTCCCTGAACCAGTAGGCCCAGGTGGTCCTGGTGGTCCTTGAATCCCTTGTACACCTTGAGGTCCTTCCGGTCCTTCTGGTCCTTCCGGCCCCTGAAGTCCTTCTACACCTTGAGGTCCTTGAGGCCCTTCCGGCCCTTCCGGTCCCTGAATCCCTGGCACACCTTGAGGTCCTTCCGGTCCTTCTGGTCCTTCCGGCCCCTGAATTCCTGGCACACCTTGAGAACCCTGAGCGCCTCTAGGTCCAGGAAATCCTCTAGGTCCAGTGG
>NZ_JAKUEU010000321.1:0-282 GCF_022663075.1 Bacillus cereus group sp. BfR-BA-01441 | reverse complement strand
ACTAGATATACATTTCCCTTGAAACTCCATTCTGTAAAATTAAACAATATACATTGAATACACAAACAATGTATATTGTTTGATCCCTTACTTATTTAAGATTTCTTCATATACAGCAATGAGCCTAGATAAACCTGTAACACCATTTTGTTTTTGCTTCAATATTTCTTTATAAATGTTTTCAGTTGTTCTTTCAGAATTATCATTTTCAGTTATAAATTTTACAATTGTATTTTCTTCGTGTTGAGTAAGTTCATCACCTAAACTAAATTCCTGTAGATG
>NZ_JAKUEU010000320.1:0-283 GCF_022663075.1 Bacillus cereus group sp. BfR-BA-01441 | reverse complement strand
AAGTTCAATACTTAAGTTAAGCATTGAACTTGGTATTTTTTAATAATCAACAAATTAAAAACTCATCTAAATCCTCACTAATTAACCTTCAAATAAAAAATATTTAATCCAAATACAAAAAAACATACATGGAATATAATTTATGATATTATAAAAAACAAAATATTAAAATTAATAATTATATCTATCTTATTATCAAGTTTTATATTAAAGGAGATAAAGTAAATATGATAAAAAACATACATAAATTTCTATGGGAACTAAAAACATTACCATTTATTTT
>NZ_JAKUEU010000319.1:0-286 GCF_022663075.1 Bacillus cereus group sp. BfR-BA-01441 | reverse complement strand
AAACCAAGACTATCCGTTTGAATTGTTGGTGGAAAAATTAAAAGTACAGCGTGATACTAGTCGAAATCCTATTTTTGACACGATGTTTACATTTCAAGATTCCAGTTACTCAAAAATTAGTATAGATGGATTACAATTCTCAACGGTGGATATCGAATTAAATTCTTCTAAATTCGATCTTTCCTTATATATAACCGAAGTGGAAGAGGGCTTACATGCACAATTCGAATATAGTACAGAGCTCTTTAAGAAAGATAGTATTGAGAGATTGAGTGAACATTTTTTA
>NZ_JAKUEU010000318.1:0-289 GCF_022663075.1 Bacillus cereus group sp. BfR-BA-01441 | reverse complement strand
CCACGGCCACCATCATATACATCCGCAGGCTGTTCTTTATCAAACTCACCAAGGCCAACATGGTCACCATGGACATCACCACCAAGGCCAACATCATGGACACCAAGGTCACCACCATCACCAAGGTCATCAAGGCCAACACGGTCATCATGGGCACCAAGGCCAACATCATGGACACCAAGGTCAACATCATGGACACCAAGGTCAACAGCACCAACAGCACCAACAGCACCAACAATATCAGCAATATCAGCAACAACAACAATCTTCTCCTTGGACAGGTGGAATT
>NZ_JAKUEU010000317.1:0-290 GCF_022663075.1 Bacillus cereus group sp. BfR-BA-01441 | reverse complement strand
GATCAGGTTGATAGGTTCGAGGTGGAAGCATGGTGACATGTGGAGCTGACGAATACTAATAGATCGAGGACTTAACCATATAATATGTAGCAAATGTTATCTAGTTTTGAAAGAATATAAAAAACTTGTTGACTTTCGAGGTCAAATAAGTTAAAATGATTCTTGTCTTAAATGAATACAGTCTGGTAATGATGGCAGAGAGGTCACACCCGTTCCCATACCGAACACGGAAGTTAAGCTCTCTAGCGCCGATGGTAGTTGGGACCTTGTCCCTGTGAGAGTAGGACGTT
>NZ_JAKUEU010000316.1:0-290 GCF_022663075.1 Bacillus cereus group sp. BfR-BA-01441 | reverse complement strand
TGATCAGGTTGATAGGTTCGAGGTGGAAGCATGGTGACATGTGGAGCTGACGAATACTAATAGATCGAGGACTTAACCATATAATATGTAGCAATGTTATCTAGTTTTGAAAGAATATAAAAAACTTGTTGACTTTCAAAAGTAAATGAGTTATAATAATTCTTGTCTTAAATGAATATAGTCTGGTAATGATGGCAGAGAGGTCACACCCGTTCCCATACCGAACACGGAAGTTAAGCTCTCTAGCGCCGATGGTAGTTGGGACCTTGTCCCTGTGAGAGTAGGACGTT
>NZ_JAKUEU010000315.1:0-291 GCF_022663075.1 Bacillus cereus group sp. BfR-BA-01441 | reverse complement strand
ATGATCAGGTTGATAGGTTCGAGGTGGAAGCATGGTGACATGTGGAGCTGACGAATACTAATAGATCGAGGACTTAACCATATAATATGTAGCAATGTTATCTAGTTTTGAGAGAACATAAAAAATTTGTTGACTTTTGAAGTAAATAAGTTATAATAATGATTGTCTCAAAAGAATAATGTCTGGTAATGATGGCAGAGAGGTCACACCCGTTCCCATACCGAACACGGAAGTTAAGCTCTCTAGCGCCGATGGTAGTTGGGACCTTGTCCCTGTGAGAGTAGGACGTTG
>NZ_JAKUEU010000314.1:0-293 GCF_022663075.1 Bacillus cereus group sp. BfR-BA-01441 | reverse complement strand
CTGGATAAAGATCATTAATCATTGCATACGGGCTACTATTCCAATACATAGCCAGAGGTGCACTAAGCTTATTTTTTTTCAACCATTTTTTCCCGTATAATTCTAAGAGCTTTTCTTGTGAAAGGCCCTCTTTTTCCTCAATAATCCATTTCAAAATTGTTAATGCTTTTTCTTTAGTCCAAAAATTTAAAGGAGTCATACCAAATTCCCATTCTTTGAACTGATTTGGATACAAATCATTAATTGCTTTAAAAGGGCTATTTTCATACCTATGTTTGAGTAATCCTCGTAGC
>NZ_JAKUEU010000313.1:0-298 GCF_022663075.1 Bacillus cereus group sp. BfR-BA-01441 | reverse complement strand
CATTCTCGTCTTACTATTATCACTTGTATATTTCATGTATACAAAAATTGTTGCGCATAATAAGAAAGAAGAAACTTTAAAAGCGGCAGCAGAAATGAAGAAACAAGAAGAGTTAAAAAAGAAAGAAGAAAAAAAGAAACAAGAAGTACAGAAGCAAAAACAAAAAGAGCAGGAAGAACAAATGAAGCAAGCGCAAGCAGCGGAGAAACCTGCTGAAGGACCACCTCAAGAAATTAATGAAAACGCTCAATTGGACCAGTATTTACAAAACGCAGGATTTAGCGGGACAGCTGTTATT
>NZ_JAKUEU010000312.1:0-298 GCF_022663075.1 Bacillus cereus group sp. BfR-BA-01441 | reverse complement strand
CCTTTTTTCAATAATGCTTTAACATTCGCTTCACTTATAGTTTTACCTGAATATTTAGCTGGTAATGTAAATTTACAACCGCTATCATAACCAGTGCAACCATAGAAAACATTTTTAACTTTTTCTCCATCTTTTGTATATTCAAGAGATTTTTTCACAATATCTTTACCACAGTTAGGGCAAGTTTCAATTTTTTCTTTTTCTTCTTGTTCTTTCTTAATTTCCGCGAACGTTGTTTCTTTTTTAATTTTCAATTTTTCTGGCAATGTTTCAATTAATTCTTCCATATAGTTAGTGA
>NZ_JAKUEU010000311.1:0-305 GCF_022663075.1 Bacillus cereus group sp. BfR-BA-01441 | reverse complement strand
GATTTGTATCCCAAACTGTGACAAAATTACACCAGGTATGATGATGGCTGCACTACGTATTAATATTCCGACTGTGTTTGTTTCAGGCGGCCCGATGGCGGCTGGAAAAACGTCAAAAGGAGAAGTTGTTGATTTAAGCTCTGTTTTTGAAGGGGTAGGAGCTTATCAATCTGGGAAAATTTCAGAAGAAGAATTAAAAGATATTGAAGATCATGGCTGTCCATCTTGTGGCTCTTGTTCGGGTATGTTTACCGCGAACTCTATGAATTGTTTATGTGAAGTATTAGGTTTAGCTCTTCCTGGTA
>NZ_JAKUEU010000310.1:0-308 GCF_022663075.1 Bacillus cereus group sp. BfR-BA-01441 | reverse complement strand
AGGATCACAACAAGGGAATAATGGAAATGGACAAGGGAACAACGGAAGAGGGTCTCAACAAGGAAATAATGGGAACGAGCAAGGGAACAACGGAAGAGGGTCTCAACAAGGGAATAATGGAAATGGGCAAGGGAACAATGGAAGAGATCCTCAACAAGGAAATAACGGGAATCAGCAAGGGAACAATGGAAGAGGATCCCAGAAAGAAAATGACGGAAACGAGCAAGGGAACAACGGTAGGGGGTCTCAACAAGAAAATAGAGGCCACCAGCAAGGGAATGAAAAGAAGAATCAATAGAATATAGAAG
>NZ_JAKUEU010000309.1:0-308 GCF_022663075.1 Bacillus cereus group sp. BfR-BA-01441 | reverse complement strand
AATTACTTCAGCTTCTTCTGACTCTTCTGTTTCTGTAATTACTTCTACTTCTTCTGACTCTTCTGTTTCTGTAATTACTTCCACTTCTTCTGACTCTTCTGCTTCCACAATTACTTCCACTTCTTCTAGCTCTTCTGTTTCCGCAATTACTTCTACTTCTTCTAGCTCTTCTGTTTCTGTAATTACTTCTACTTCTTCTGACTCTTCCGCTTCTGCAATTACTTCCACTTCTTCTGACTCTTCTGCTTCCGCAATTACTTCAGCTTCTTCTAGCTCTTCTGTTTCTGTAATTACTTCTACTTCTTCTG
>NZ_JAKUEU010000308.1:0-310 GCF_022663075.1 Bacillus cereus group sp. BfR-BA-01441 | reverse complement strand
AATAACACCATTTTCATCTGATACACCTGTTACTTCTTTTCCTGCTACAACAACTATTTTTCCATTTTTATCTTTAAGTACAAACTCTGCACCTTTTAATTTATTCTTATTAGCACCATCAATTTTTGTTAACTCAATTATTCCAGTTGTCGGAACAACAACTACAGGTTTAGATTCCTTTTCTCCAATTACATCATTTTTATTTGTAAAATCAATTTTTGCTGTATTTAAAATTTCCGAACCAGATGGTACTCCTTCTTTTATTTGAGATTTAATTTGCAAATGAAATTCGTTTTTACCATCTAATTTT
>NZ_JAKUEU010000307.1:0-311 GCF_022663075.1 Bacillus cereus group sp. BfR-BA-01441 | reverse complement strand
CTTGAAAGCGGGCACACCATTGGGAAAATCGTATTAGAGAGATTTTAATCATGATAGTGACAGATAGTATGTGAAACTATATTAACGATTTTTCGAATATATCTATCATAACGTACAATATATCAACGATTTTTCGAATATATCTATCATAACGTACAATATATCAACGATTTTTCAAATATATCTATCATAAATCAAATTATATCAACGATTCGTCAAGCTATATCGATTTATCGACAAATAGCAACAATAAGAAAAGGCTGTTCCAGATGAACAGCCTTTTCTTTATTTACTTGAAATCTCTTTATTAT
>NZ_JAKUEU010000306.1:0-311 GCF_022663075.1 Bacillus cereus group sp. BfR-BA-01441 | reverse complement strand
AAGCGGGTGAAGAGAATCGAACTCTCGACCAGAGCTTGGAAGGCTCTTGTTTTACCACTAAACTACACCCGCATTAAATTGTAAATGGTGAGCCATGAAGGACTCGAACCTTCGACCCTCTGATTAAAAGTCAGATGCTCTACCAACTGAGCTAATGGCTCATTTTGAAAGTGGTGCCGACTAGAGGACTTGAACCCCCAACCTACTGATTACAAGTCAGTTGCTCTACCAATTGAGCTAAGTCGGCTTGCGACTTCAAAATGGTGGCTCGGGACGGAATCGAACCGCCGACACGAGGATTTTCAGTCCTC
>NZ_JAKUEU010000305.1:0-312 GCF_022663075.1 Bacillus cereus group sp. BfR-BA-01441 | reverse complement strand
ATTTAATCTAGCTTCAGCAGCTAGAATGGTCAGTGGCTTCACTTCTTCCTGCGAGGCAAAAAGCGCCTCTACGTCAGAAGCTCCATCCCCCTCCCATTCTGAAGGAGCTGCTTACGCTTTTTACTTAAATCCAGCTCCGGTGGCTAGAAGGGTCAGTCATTTCACCCCTTCCTGCGAGGCACAAAACGCCTCTTCGTCAGGAGTTCCAATGCCTTCCCCTTCTGAGCAAGCCACCTCTGCTTTTTACTTAATAACCAAGTTCGGTTTTTTATTTAAGCTATGACGACCATCTACGAAGCGAACTGTGCCTGA
>NZ_JAKUEU010000304.1:0-312 GCF_022663075.1 Bacillus cereus group sp. BfR-BA-01441 | reverse complement strand
CTTTAATGGCACGCTTTTTCTTTTCTTTTACTCTTTCAAAGCCGTTCAATGCAATCACCTCACTTAAAATATACAAGAAAAAATAATGGAAAACAATAATTTTGAAATATGGACTAATAAATATTTCAAAAAGTTGTTGCGAATATGGAAGATGAGGAGTACAATAATTTTGAAATATCAAACATTAAATATTTCAAAAAATGAGGTGGAATTATGATTTCAGTTCAAGATGTCACAAAACAGTTTTCGAACGGAAAAGGTTTGTTTCATATTACATTTGATGTAAAAGAGGGAGAAGTATTTGGTTATTTA
>NZ_JAKUEU010000303.1:0-318 GCF_022663075.1 Bacillus cereus group sp. BfR-BA-01441 | reverse complement strand
CTGGCAACGTCCTACTCTCACAGGGACAAGGTCCCAACTACCATCGGCGCTAGAGAGCTTAACTTCCGTGTTCGGTATGGGAACGGGTGTGGCCTCTCTGCCATCATTACCAGACTGTATTCATTTAAGACAAGAATCATTGTAACTCATTTAACTTTTAAAGTCAACAAGTTTTTTATATTCTTTCAAAACTAGATAACATTGCTTCATATTATATGGTTAAGTCCTCGATCTATTAGTATTCGTCAGCTCCACATGTCACCATGCTTCCACCTCGAACCTATCAACCTGATCATCTTTCAGGGATCTTACTAGCTT
>NZ_JAKUEU010000302.1:0-318 GCF_022663075.1 Bacillus cereus group sp. BfR-BA-01441 | reverse complement strand
AAAAGAGATAATGGCTGGTGGAAGATTGAAACATGGGAAGGTCCAGTTTGGATTAACTTGAATGGGGAAGAACGTGTCATGGGAGATTTCTATGCATATGATGAACCTTCTCTCTCATCAAAGGTTGCGAATGCTGGAGCGAAGTATGGGCGACAAACATTTAGAATAGTAGATGGAACAACAGATGGTTGGCTAAAATTTAAGACTTGGGAAGGCGACAAGTGGATGAATCCTACGGCTGAACAAATTACTGTCAACAAAACGATTTATGCGTATAATGAGCCTTCATTTAATGCAACAAAAGCAAATTATGGAGCA
>NZ_JAKUEU010000301.1:0-324 GCF_022663075.1 Bacillus cereus group sp. BfR-BA-01441 | reverse complement strand
CCACAAGCATTGGCACACATTGTTACTCCTGTTTTTACATCTTTACAAGCTGCCATTTTTTTCACTCCTTTTAATAGTTTTATTTAGATTAGCAACATCCAATATAATCATCTTTAGTTCCGGCTTCTTTACCATCACATATGACTTGAATTTTTTCCCATCTTAATAATTTTGTACTTCCACAAGCATTGGCACACTTTTTTACTCCTGTTCTTACATCTTTACAAGCTCCCATTTTTTTCACCTCCTTTCATTATTGGTTATTTTAATTTTGAATGGCCTCTATATAGAGTGGATATGAGAAAATTTTCTCATTTTGAGTGT
>NZ_JAKUEU010000300.1:0-326 GCF_022663075.1 Bacillus cereus group sp. BfR-BA-01441 | reverse complement strand
ACGACAAGTATCGGTATGCCCGGCCCACCCCTGTTACTTTATTTTACAGGAACTGATACTAAAAAAGAGAAGTTAAGAGCAACTACATTAGCTTTTTATTTGTTTATATATTTCATTAGCCTAGTAACTCAAATACTCTTTACTGGCACAAACAAAACCATTTGGGAATCAAGTTTTTATGCCATTCCAATTGTATTTTTAGGTTTGTTTATAGGTCAAATTATTTTTAAATGGCTTAATCAACGGATTTTTAAAATATTTACGTACATTCTTTTAAGTTGTACAGGGGGTTATCTTCTTATTGAAAGTTTGAACTTGTTATAGAA
>NZ_JAKUEU010000299.1:0-328 GCF_022663075.1 Bacillus cereus group sp. BfR-BA-01441 | reverse complement strand
GAGAAGGATTTCCAATTTTGTTTTATGATGTTAACGGATAAATGTGATTTGAATAAAAAAGGAGACCAAATTTGGTCTCCTTTTAGAAGGCGATTCTGAACGAGCCGCTTCTGCTTTTAGATTAATATCTAGCTCCAGCGGCTAGAACAGTCGGCCATTTCGCGCCTTCCTGTGAGGCAAAAAGCGCCTCTTCGTCAGGAGCTCCAATGACCTCCTGTTCTGAACGAGCCGCTTCCGCTTTTAATTAAAATACTTGTTCTACTTCGATAACGCCTGGTACTTCTTCAAGTAACGCGCGCTCGATACCAGCTTTTAGTGTGATTGTAGA
>NZ_JAKUEU010000298.1:0-329 GCF_022663075.1 Bacillus cereus group sp. BfR-BA-01441 | reverse complement strand
AGGCAACGATATGGCTAACGCTGGAAGAATTGAAGCAGGTCATTACGGCGGCCGACCATAAAATCTAATTATTAAATTATGATTTTATCTTTATTAATACCAAGTTCAATACTTAAGTTAAGCATTGAACTTGGTATTTTTTAATAATCAACAAATTAAAAACTCATCTAAATCCTCACTAATTAACCTTCAAATAAAAAATATTTAATCCATATACAAAAAAACATACATAAATTTCTATGGGAACTAAAAACATTACCATTTATTTTAACCATAACAATATTAAGTTTTCTAATCACTATACCATTTACTTTACTACTCCCCCCATT
>NZ_JAKUEU010000297.1:0-329 GCF_022663075.1 Bacillus cereus group sp. BfR-BA-01441 | reverse complement strand
CACTTTTAACAGTAGGATATTCTTCAGTAGCGAGTGCAGATACTGGAACAGTAACAAAGGAAGAAGCGCAAGTGCAACAAGATAAAGCTAAAAAAGAAGAAGCAATTAAGGCTGAGAAAAAAAGTGAAGAAGAGAAAAAGAGAATAGCGCAAGAACAGTTAAAAAACGATATGGCAAAAAAAGAAGCAGCGATAAAAGCCGAGCAAAAGAATGAAGTAGCTAAAAAAGAAGTAGCAAAGCCAGTTGTACAAGGTGAAAAATTACCAAATACAGCATCAAATAATGTAGTAATGATGGGATTAAGTGCATGTCTTGTAGCGGTAGGTACA
>NZ_JAKUEU010000296.1:0-332 GCF_022663075.1 Bacillus cereus group sp. BfR-BA-01441 | reverse complement strand
CGGGAAGAAATAGAGGAGGAAGCAAATCGATCTATCTCATCAGCATATTTTGAGAATGTAACTTGAAAGCCCATGTCAGTTAATCTTTTTATAGCAAGTTTTCTATTTTCATTTGAAACAATACTTAAACTACACGATGGTGAAATCACTCGTATTTCAGCACCCTTTTTTAACTTTGTTGGTATCACTACATTCACCTCTTTAATTGAAAGAATATTTAGATTTAAAAAATATTTTATCATATGAAATAAAGTAGAAGTGAATTATTTTTTGAAATGGAGTTTTCCTGATTTTTCAGCAGACAGACAGAGTCTTTTTTTGATATGATAGGA
>NZ_JAKUEU010000295.1:0-333 GCF_022663075.1 Bacillus cereus group sp. BfR-BA-01441 | reverse complement strand
GCTGGATTTTCTACTTTCCCCCACTTAAAGTCATAATAAGCTGTATTCTTTTGAACAACTTTATGTAATTCTTGTGGAGAAATCGTTTCTTGTAAAACCGTGTCCTTCACGTACATCATCCTTTTCTTATTTCTATATACATTTATTGTATATGCACAAAATGAAGGAATCTAACAAAAAGTACACATATTTCATAAAAATGAACGGAAATCGAATATATTCCGACAATTATCCGTTTCTTATTTCATTTTACTTTTAAATATATTAAAATAATCATGTATCATATCTTTAATACACTAAGTTAATTATTTTATATATTCACTAAAAAGGATG
>NZ_JAKUEU010000294.1:0-335 GCF_022663075.1 Bacillus cereus group sp. BfR-BA-01441 | reverse complement strand
TTTTGCTTCTAATACTGTTTTCATCTCGACATCCCTCATTTCTTCTATTCTCTATTTTCAACTATATACACTCTCTACTCTTGCCACTATCGATGTTTCTTACACAAACATGACAGTTATGTAAGGCACATAAGTAAAGAAATCAAAAAGTTAACGTAATGAATTAAAGTACTTTGTTACTATAACATTGGGATATCATACCATCCATTCATTCTCCTTACAGGAACATTACAATTTTGTAAGGTAAAAAATGCACCTACAAAGTTGTGCACGAAATGTCGGATGGAGCTATTTCGTTCCTGCTATTCTATGTACAGAGGAGGTCATAATATGGA
>NZ_JAKUEU010000293.1:0-338 GCF_022663075.1 Bacillus cereus group sp. BfR-BA-01441 | reverse complement strand
TCGCACCGTCCACCACTTTTTCCGCGACCTCTCCTGCGCTTGGAAGTGATAGATCCGGCGTCATCATTTGCGCCAATTTAGACAGGCGTTTCTTTCCGACAAAATCATCAAACACGAGCCATAAAAATAAAAGGGATAGAGTGAGAAATGTTAAGCCCTTTGCGTCATTGTTCACATGTCATCACGCCTTCGCTTTTTTCTTGCGAATTACAAAGAACCATAGGGCGAGGATCGCCACGACTAGAATTAATGATTTGCTCATTTCTTCTCCCCGCTTCCTTGCGCGACTTGTGCAATAAATGCTTGCACTTGCATCATGATTTGTGTATTCGCGTTAA
>NZ_JAKUEU010000292.1:0-342 GCF_022663075.1 Bacillus cereus group sp. BfR-BA-01441 | reverse complement strand
TTGGTTAATATGTATAAAAGTAAATAGAAAAGTACCTAAACCCTTGGTATATAAGGGATTACAGTGAAAATGGTAGAGAAGTTAGGGAAAGGATACCGCAAACATGTTGCATATTATGTATGTAACTTATTAAAAATATGAGATAAATAGCTTAAAAACTTTAAAATGATATGATTTTTTTTAAAATTCCTTGGTTGAGAAATAAATTATACTGTTGCAAGTTGAAAGAAATAGGGAAAGGATACCGCAAACATGTTGCAAGTTGATTAAAAATAGGTAAGAGAAAGGGCAACTGTTGCAAGTTGAGAAATATAAGGAAAGCAAAGCGCAAAAAGTGTGCAA
>NZ_JAKUEU010000291.1:0-343 GCF_022663075.1 Bacillus cereus group sp. BfR-BA-01441 | reverse complement strand
CCCAACTGGTCAGGCAGGCCCTCAAGGTCTACAAGGAATAACTGGTCAGGCGGGTCCAACCGGTCCAACCGGTCCAACCGGCGAGGCGGGAGCAACGGGTCCTCAAGGTCCACAAGGAATTCAAGGACCACAAGGAGCAACCGGTCCAACTGGAGCAACCGGCGAGACAGGAGCAACGGGCTCACAAGGTCCTCAAGGAATCCAAGGTCCACAGGGGATAACGGGTCCGACTGGAGCAACCGGCCCGACTGGAGCAACTGGTCCACAAGGTCCACAGGGAATCCAAGGTCCACAAGGTGTAACGGGTCAGGCGGGAGCAACAGGCCAGACGGGATTGACTGGT
>NZ_JAKUEU010000290.1:0-345 GCF_022663075.1 Bacillus cereus group sp. BfR-BA-01441 | reverse complement strand
TCCAGCTGGGCCGGTTGCTCCTCGGATTCCTTGTACTCCTTGAGCTCCTTCCGCTCCTGTAACACCAACTGGACCAGCTATCCCTTGTATTCCCACCATTCCTTGTGCACCTGTTGGACCTATCACACCTTGAATACCTTGAATACCTTTAGGACCTTCTGCACCCGTTGGACCAGTTACTCCCAGCGGACCTTGTATTCCTTGAGAACCTTCTGCACCCGTTGGACCTGTTATACCTTGGTTACCTTGAGGACCTTGTGCTCCTTGTACTCCAACTGCTCCAACTACACCTTGGGCACCTTGCGCTCCCCTTACACCTTGATGACCTGTTGGACCTGTTATACC
>NZ_JAKUEU010000289.1:0-350 GCF_022663075.1 Bacillus cereus group sp. BfR-BA-01441 | reverse complement strand
ATTTCAACTTTTCGTACATTTCATTGTATGTATATCGCAACTTTATTTCCGTTAGCTGTTTTATCATGACGTCTGTATCATTTATTTCAAGCTCTTTATGTCCTAATGTATATAATACTTTTTTTATCCGTTCTCTTTTCCATTTTATAAGTTGCTCTTGTGAGATATTATTTCCATCGATAATAATTTTCATAAACTTTCTCCTTCCTTTTGATTGTATCGTAGTGTAGTTAATACTAAATTAACCATTTCATGTTTTGTATCTAGATTCAACTTTACTTCTGAATGAGCAATACTGTTAAGACCGTATAAAATAAATCCAGAAGCTAATAATGAGTTATCAGTATAAA
>NZ_JAKUEU010000288.1:0-352 GCF_022663075.1 Bacillus cereus group sp. BfR-BA-01441 | reverse complement strand
TCTTCCACTTGTGGTTCTGCTACCTCTTGTTGTACTGGCTTATTCTCTACTCGTACATTAGCAGAAGGCTGCATTGCATTTGCTCTAGCTGCATGTCTTTCCATTAATCGTGTTCTATCTTGTTTCAACATAACAACATTAAATGGTACATGGCGCTTTTTCTCACGTTTTGGTTCTTCTTTTTGTACAACTGGTTGCTCTTCTGCAATTGGTGTTTCTTCTACAACTCGTTGCTCTTCTACGACTGGCGCTTCTTCTACAACTCGTTGCTCTTCTGCGACCTGTGCTTCTTCTACAACTCGTCTATTTTCCTCTGTTTCTGCAATTAAAACATTCGCAAAGCTTTGAACAT
>NZ_JAKUEU010000287.1:0-352 GCF_022663075.1 Bacillus cereus group sp. BfR-BA-01441 | reverse complement strand
TTTTCTACAGCTTGCAAACGATCTAACACATCATTCACCTCTACATCCTAGTATCTAATACAAATAGTATATGGTACTTACTCAAAAAAACGCAAATTATATTTAAAAGCGCAAGCGGCTCGCTCAGAATCGCAGGCCATTGGAGCTCTCGACCTTGAAGCGCTTTTTGCTTCGAGCGAGAGAGCGAAATGGCCGGAGATTCTAGCCGCTGGAGCTAGATAATATATTTAAAAGTGGCGGTGGCTCTTTCAGCTCTGACCAACTAAGGTTCTTTCGACCTAAAGGTGCTTTTTACCTTTCGGGCGGAAGGTTCTTAGATGCGAAGAGCTAGCCACCGGAACTAGATATATTT
>NZ_JAKUEU010000286.1:0-360 GCF_022663075.1 Bacillus cereus group sp. BfR-BA-01441 | reverse complement strand
ACTCTAAAATTCTGTGGATTATATAATGCTCCAGCGTTTGCTTTTGCTGCATTAAATGAAGCTTCATTATACGCATAGAATGATTTGTTTATAAATCTTTCTTCTCCATCTGGATTGATCCACTTATACCCTTCATAAGTACCTACCTTCATCCAGCCATTTTCTTTTTTTTCTACTACTCCCCAATTTTGTGGGTTAAATGGTGCTCCATAATTTGCTTTTGTTGCATTAAATGAAGGCTCATTATATGCATAAATCGTTTTGTTGACAGTAATTTGTTCAGACGTAGGATTCATCCATTTTTCGCCTTCCCAAGTCTTAAATTTTAGCCAACCATCTGTTGTTCCATCTACTATTCTA
>NZ_JAKUEU010000285.1:0-370 GCF_022663075.1 Bacillus cereus group sp. BfR-BA-01441 | reverse complement strand
CTGGAGCATCTTTCATAAATCTCATATTTTGAGGAAATGAAAGACGGTAGTTTATACCGTTATCAAATAAAGTGGTGAAGATTTTTTCACAACTAGGGTGGTACCGCGATATTTATCGTCCCTACGTATTTACGTAGGGACGTTTTTTATTTAGGTCCTAACTTTGGTGTGGCTTCATAACTAGGGTGGTACCGCGATATTTTATCGTCCCTACGTTTTTGCGTAGGGGCGTTTTTATTTAGGTGGTTTCTTAGTGTTCTTCACAACTAGGGTGGTACCGCGATAATTTTGTCGTCCCTACGTATTTACGTAGGGGCGTTTTTTTATTATTAGGGAGGAAGTGAACGTATTAGAAAAGAGTATTGATAGA
>NZ_JAKUEU010000284.1:0-374 GCF_022663075.1 Bacillus cereus group sp. BfR-BA-01441 | reverse complement strand
TATCGCCTTTAACACGATTGCCACCTTGAGAGCCATTACCCCCTTGAGAACTGCTATCACCTTTAACACGATTGCCGCCTTGAGAGCCATTGCCGCCAGAACCATTGCCACCAGAACCATTGCCACCAGAGCCAATGCCGCCAGAACCATTACCGCCAGAACCGTTGTCACCAGAGCCACTGCCGCCAGAGCCGTTGCCACCAGAACCATTGCCACCGGAACCGCTGCCGTCAGAGCCACTACCACCAGAACCGTTACCGCCGGAACCATTGCCACCAGAGCCACTGCCACCAGAACCGTTACCGCCAGAACCATTGTCACCAGAACCAGTATCGTCCTGAGAACCGTTATTTCCTGGAGGTATATTATTATCC
>NZ_JAKUEU010000283.1:0-375 GCF_022663075.1 Bacillus cereus group sp. BfR-BA-01441 | reverse complement strand
ATTTTGGGTACACTGTATCCACCACTTTAGGTTCTTTCATGTACGTGGGGATATTATGGGCCCGTATAACGGGATAAAATGAATATAGAAATAGAGGAATCGTAAAATGAATATGCAAGAGGTTTATAAATATTTAAGTACGGTATTGCCTGAAGGACATGTTAAACAAGATGAAATGTTAAAGAATCATACGCATATTAAAGTTGGCGGAAAAGCAGATGTTTTTGTTGCGCCTACAAATTATGATGAAATTCAAGAAGTTATTAAATATGCGAACGAATATAATATTCCAGTTACGTTTTTAGGAAATGGATCGAATGTCATTATTAAAGATGGTGGAATTCGCGGGATTACAGTAAGTTTAATTCATATTAC
>NZ_JAKUEU010000282.1:0-375 GCF_022663075.1 Bacillus cereus group sp. BfR-BA-01441 | reverse complement strand
GCCACCCCGGCATGTCATATTGAAAATTGGAGCGGAAGACGGGATTCGAACCCGCGACCCCAACCTTGGCAAGGTTGTATTCTACCACTGAACTACTTCCGCAAGACATGTTTGAGATATTTTATTAAAAGTGCGGGTGAAGGGAGTCGAACCCCCACGCCAAAGGCGCTAGATCCTAAGTCTAGTGCGTCTGCCAATTCCGCCACACCCGCATATTAATTAAAATGGTGAGCCATGAAGGACTCGAACCTTCGACCCTCTGATTAAAAGTCAGATGCTCTACCAACTGAGCTAATGGCTCTTACAATAAAAACTGGTGCCGACTAGAGGACTTGAACCCCCAACCTACTGATTACAAGTCAGTTGCTCTACCAA
>NZ_JAKUEU010000281.1:0-378 GCF_022663075.1 Bacillus cereus group sp. BfR-BA-01441 | reverse complement strand
CAGGTATTTTTAAGTTTTTCAGCTCATCCCACCATGAAGGCTGAGCCCCAGTTCCCATGCCCCGCAAGCTATTTGCGAGCCCTTTTGGGTTGTTAGCAAG
This sequence comes from Bacillus cereus group sp. BfR-BA-01441, assembly GCF_022663075.1. NCBI lineage: Bacteria > Bacillati > Bacillota > Bacilli > Caryophanales > Bacillaceae > Bacillus > Bacillus cereus group sp. BfR-BA-01441. Next base: position 278 of record NZ_JAKUEU010000281.1, on the reverse strand, counting down.
TCGTTCTTTTCGCACCGCTTCTTGTACGTTTTTTGCTAAACGTTTTTGCGTTTCAAAAAGCGGAATATTTTCCCACATCGATACAAAAATTTCTATGCCTTCTCGCTCAATTTTATCGGCAAGTCGATCATCTTTTTCACGACGTTCTTTTCTATCCGCTTCGTCTTCGAGCCCAGCTGTACAATTTTCTAATAAAAGAGAGTGTACATAATCTGGATATAGACATGCCATCGTAATCGCCAGTCTTCCTCCCATTGAGTAGCCAAGTATATGTACTT
>NZ_JAKUEU010000280.1:0-383 GCF_022663075.1 Bacillus cereus group sp. BfR-BA-01441 | reverse complement strand
CCCTTAATTGTGAAGCATGAGCAAGCGATGAGTTAATTAACTCTTTTATAGAATGGGGTAGTTATGTTGTTTTTATACATAAAAAATGTTTAGAAAAGGATGTATATACATCTATACCGAAAAATGCGAATTTTTATGCAAAAAATGAACTTTTTCTAAAAAATATATATTGGTTACGTTTACAATTGCCTAATCGCTTGATTTACAACTTCAGTTTCGCTAAAGTGAATACAGAAATACATATCCATAATTGGAGGGAAAAAGATGAGTACACATGTAACGTTCGACTATTCTAAAGCGTTATCCTTCATCGGTGAACATGAAATCACTTATTTACGTGATGCAGTGAAAGTAACACATCACGCAATCCACGAAAAAACTGG
>NZ_JAKUEU010000279.1:0-389 GCF_022663075.1 Bacillus cereus group sp. BfR-BA-01441 | reverse complement strand
GCGTTCATCCTGAGCCAGGATCAAACTCTCCAATAAAGTTAGTTTGTCTAGCATCTAAAATAAAAATTGACGTTTCACGTTGTTTGTTTCGTTCAGTTTTCAAAGAACTAATGGTGGAGCCTAGCGGGATCGAACCGCTGACCTCCTGCGTGCAAGGCAGGCGCTCTCCCAGCTGAGCTAAGGCCCCAAACAAGTATCGGGAAGACAGGATTTGAACCTGCGACCCCCTGGTCCCAAACCAGGTGCTCTACCAAGCTGAGCCACTTCCCGAAAGAAAACGCGCCCGAGAGGAGTCGAACCCCTAACCTCTTGATCCGTAGTCAAACGCTCTATCCAATTGAGCTACGGGCGCATATGGTGCCGAGGGCGGGGGTCGAACCCGCACGGTG
>NZ_JAKUEU010000278.1:0-390 GCF_022663075.1 Bacillus cereus group sp. BfR-BA-01441 | reverse complement strand
ACCGAAGTGGAAGAGGGCTTACATGCACAATTCGAATATAGTACAGAGCTCTTTAAGAAAGATAGTATTGAGAGATTGAGTGAACATTTTTTAGCCATTTTAGAAAAAATTACCGAATCATCTAATATAAAGTTAGCGGAAATAGAGATGGTAAATCGTGAAGAAGAGAAGTTACTCCTTCATGATTTCAATCAAACTCAACATGACAATCATAATAATACATTATTACATGAATTATTTGAGAAACAAGTAGAGCGAATACCAGACAAGGTAGCACTCCAGTTTGCTGGACGAACGATGACTTATAAAGAATTGAATGAACAAGCGAATCAACTTGCGAGGAAAATAAGAAAATTAAAGAGACAAGGTGAAGAAGAATTTCTTGTTAGT
>NZ_JAKUEU010000277.1:0-391 GCF_022663075.1 Bacillus cereus group sp. BfR-BA-01441 | reverse complement strand
AGCAGTTGGTGCATCCTTCACTGCGCCTGGCGGAACTCCAGATGCGAAAAAAGCTGAAGAAGAGGCTAAGAAAAAGGCCGATGAAGAAGCTAAGAAAAAAGCTGATGAAGAAGCCCAGAAAAAGGCTAATGAAGATAAAGTAAAACAAGACGAAGCTAAGAAAAAGGCTGAAGAAGAGGCTAAGAAACAACAAGAACAACAGCAAGAACAACAACGTAAACAGCAAGAAGAAGCTCAAAAGAAAGCTGATGAGGAAGCTAGAAGAAAAGCTGAAGAAGAAGCTAAGAAAAAAGCTGATGAAGAAGCTAAGAAGAAAGCTGAAGAAGAGGCCAAGAAAAAAGCTGAAGAAGAGGCTAAGAAACAACAAGAACAGCAACACCAAAATACCGGA
>NZ_JAKUEU010000276.1:0-393 GCF_022663075.1 Bacillus cereus group sp. BfR-BA-01441 | reverse complement strand
ATTTTAGATATAGAAAACATAGGAATTCAACACAACTTTTTTGAAATTGGAGGCCATTCACTGAAAGCGACTACGATGGTTTCTAGAATCCATAAGGAACTTATGGTGGAGATACCTTTAGGGCAAATCTTCCAAACACCTACTATAAAAGGGATTGGAGAATTTATTGACTCTACAAAAGAAAGTGTATATGCATCGATCACAAAAGTAGAAGAACAGGATTATTATCCGCTCTCATCTGCCCAAAGAAGACTCTACATTTCAAACAAAATAGAGGGTAGTGGAGTATCTTATAATATGCCTTTCGCTATGAAAATAAAAGGTGATTTGGATGTTCATCAGCTTGAGAATGCATTCTATAAACTAATCGAAAGACATGAGGCCTTAAGAACT
>NZ_JAKUEU010000275.1:0-395 GCF_022663075.1 Bacillus cereus group sp. BfR-BA-01441 | reverse complement strand
TTTCAATATCTCCTTTTGGAATCAACCATATGTGATTAGAATTCTGAAAAGCATTTGGGAATATCCCAGATTTAATATAGCCTTGAATAGTCGGTGGTTGAAGACATAATTCGTTACTTGTTTGTCCAATTGTAAGATATAAGTCATTCTTGTTAGAAAGACCAGTATAACCTTCAATATCTTTTTTGAGGATGAACCATGTATTTGTTAAATCTTTTATAGCGTTAGGAAATTTATTTGAATCAATATAGTATTGTATAATCTCTGGGTGGGAGCTTAATTTTTCGCTTACTTGCCCAATTGTTAGATATGAATCATTATTATAGAAAAAAGTATGCCGTTCGAATTCTTCTTTTGGGATAAAATACCTCTTATCTGAAGGTATTTTAAAAACA
>NZ_JAKUEU010000274.1:0-399 GCF_022663075.1 Bacillus cereus group sp. BfR-BA-01441 | reverse complement strand
TTATGGGATGCAGAGAAGAAGAAAGACCTTGATGTTGTAGGATTGAAAAAAGTATTAACGAAATGGCAAAAAGGATTAGAAAATAAAGGATGGAACGCTTTATATATTGAGAATCACGATAAACCACGTATCGTTTCAACATGGGGAGATGATAAACAATATTGGCGTGAAAGTGCAACAGCTCTAGGGGCGATGTATTTCTTTATGCACGGTACACCTTTTATTTATCAAGGCCAAGAAATTGGTATGACAAATGTTCAGTTACCAAATATTGAAGATTACGATGATGTAGCAATTAAAAATTTATATCGCGAGAAAATTGCAGAGGGCGTACCACATCAAGATATGATGGAGATTATATGGGCTTCTTGCCGCGATAATTCACGTACACCTATGCAG
>NZ_JAKUEU010000273.1:0-407 GCF_022663075.1 Bacillus cereus group sp. BfR-BA-01441 | reverse complement strand
CTACAAGGAATCCAAGGTCCGAGTGGTTCAACCGGTCCTCAAGGAGTGCAAGGCATACAAGGTCCGAGTGGCATAACAGGTCCAACTGGTCCTCAAGGAATACAAGGTATTCAGGGACCACAAGGAAGTATAGGCCCAACTGGTCCTCAAGGAATACAAGGTGTGCAAGGTCCACAAGGCCCAACCGGCCAGGCGGGTGCAACGGGTCCTCAAGGAATTCAGGGAATACAAGGTCCAATTGGTCCAACCGGCCCCCAAGGAATTCAGGGGATACAAGGCGTGCAAGGTCCACAAGGCCCAACTGGTCAGGCAGGCCCTCAAGGTCTACAAGGAATAACTGGTCAGGCGGGTCCAACCGGTCCAACCGGTCCAACCGGCGAGGCGGGAGCAACGGGTCCTCAAGGTCC
>NZ_JAKUEU010000272.1:0-407 GCF_022663075.1 Bacillus cereus group sp. BfR-BA-01441 | reverse complement strand
ATATCTGATAACTTCATTTAGCTTTTTAAGTTAAAAAGAAAATTAAACACTCCACTGTTTCTTCACTTGTTCTTCTGCCAACTGTTCAATTTTTGTCCAAATCGTATCTTTACTCACAATAACATTTGTTTGATAATTTCTATCATTATAATTAACTGTAACACATACTTCAATCATCTTCTGCTTCCTCCTTTCAAGAAAATTTCTTATTTATATTTAATACCTGAAAAATTTTGAATTTAGTTATAATCTCTAGCATATAACTTCATTTTTTTAAATAATTAAGTTTAAAAACCCCACTGTTTCTTCACTTGTTCTTCTGCCAACTGTTCAATTTTTGTCCAAATCGTATCTTTGTTCACAATGACATTTGTTTGATAGTTTCTATCTTTATAATTAACTGTAAC
>NZ_JAKUEU010000271.1:0-417 GCF_022663075.1 Bacillus cereus group sp. BfR-BA-01441 | reverse complement strand
ATTAATGAAATTGAATCTATTATTGAAACAAAAAATGTAGTTAGTTTTGCACTTGGTAAAAGAAAACCTGATACAGATAAAAAAGTGGGGACTTCCAAATCAACACCCCAAACAAAAAATGAGGAAAAAATGGGGACTTCCAAATCAACACCCCAAGAAACAGCTTTAAATCAAGGGATTTTGGAGTGTCGAAAAGGGAGTGCCGAAAATGAAGTGTTGAATTTGGAGTGTTCAGAAGGAAGAACTATAAGAATACACAGTGAAAAAAATACACAGTTAAATAATACACATATAGATAATACACAATTAAATACTTCTTCTTCTTTAATAGAGAAAATATCTAATAATACAGCTCAAAATGAGATAGTGTTTACAAAGGAAGAAGAAGAATATATCAAACATATCTATTCTGTATTA
>NZ_JAKUEU010000270.1:0-422 GCF_022663075.1 Bacillus cereus group sp. BfR-BA-01441 | reverse complement strand
AACGCTTTGATTACAGCAGGTGTAAAAGATGCAGAAATTCAAATTACTGCACCTTTTAAAGTTTCAGGAACTGCAGCTTTAACTGGATTAATGAAAGCATACGAAACTGCGTCCAATAAACAAATTCCTGAAGAAGTTAAAAAAGTAGCGAATGAAGAAATGGTACAAACAGCCCAGCTTGGTGATAAAATTGGTGAAGAAAAAGCAGTTCAACTTGTTGCAAAAATTAAAGAAGAAATTGCAAAAGAACAGCCAAAAACAACAGAAGATTTACGTTCATTAATTAAAAAAATTGCTGATCAACTCGGCATTACATTGACAAATGAACAGTTAGATAACTTAGTATCGTTATTTGATAAAATGAAAAATCTTAATATCGATTGGAATCAAGTTGGTAGTCAATTAAACAAAGCAAAAGAACA
>NZ_JAKUEU010000269.1:0-424 GCF_022663075.1 Bacillus cereus group sp. BfR-BA-01441 | reverse complement strand
GCTGGCTCCAAAAAGGTTACCCCACCGACTTCGGGTGTTACAAACTCTCGTGGTGTGACGGGCGGTGTGTACAAGGCCCGGGAACGTATTCACCGCGGCATGCTGATCCGCGATTACTAGCGATTCCAGCTTCATGTAGGCGAGTTGCAGCCTACAATCCGAACTGAGAACGGTTTTATGAGATTAGCTCCACCTCGCGGTCTTGCAGCTCTTTGTACCGTCCATTGTAGCACGTGTGTAGCCCAGGTCATAAGGGGCATGATGATTTGACGTCATCCCCACCTTCCTCCGGTTTGTCACCGGCAGTCACCTTAGAGTGCCCAACTTAATGATGGCAACTAAGATCAAGGGTTGCGCTCGTTGCGGGACTTAACCCAACATCTCACGACACGAGCTGACGACAACCATGCACCACCTGTCACTC
>NZ_JAKUEU010000268.1:0-429 GCF_022663075.1 Bacillus cereus group sp. BfR-BA-01441 | reverse complement strand
TTCATTTGAAAGTCTTTTTCGTGGAATGTAGATTTCAATTTTTGAGCAAAATAAGCTAGGTTATATAAATGTTACTTTTTAGTACCTATAGTACTTTAAAGTACGTACTTTTTATTAGGGTGATTATCATTCATAATAGCACATGTAAGAGAGAAACAAGCTTTACGGTACTGGTAACTAACTATGTTACTTTTTAGTACCTACAGCACTTTAAAGTACGTACTATTCATTGTATTGAATATATTTCATAATAGTACATGTAAGAGAGAGACAAGTTTTACGGTACTAAAAAGTACCTATAGTACTTTAAAGTGCGTTCTTTAAAAAAAGAATGAAACCATTCATAATAGCGTTTGTAGAGATTAAATATGTTTTTTAGAAGATAAAAGGGCCTTTTTATCGCACTATTATGATAGGAATTATAGGGAA
>NZ_JAKUEU010000267.1:0-429 GCF_022663075.1 Bacillus cereus group sp. BfR-BA-01441 | reverse complement strand
GAAGTAAAAGAGCGCCAATCTTCTTATTACACTCGTCTTTTCTAAATCACTTATAAAGGGGTAATTATTTTATGAAATTTAAAGTATTCTTTTTAACCATTACCATTCAAAAAAATAAATTTTCCGAGTCTGAAATGCTTCATGAGCGACAAATTAATCAGGCTATGGATTCTGTAAAAGAAAGACAAAGTCATTACTGTAGTCACCTATAATTTCTTATTACACTCGTTTTTTCTAAATCATTTATAAAGGGGCAATTATTTTATGAAATTTAAAGTATTCTTTTTAACCATTACCATTCAAAGAAATAAATTTTCTGAGTCTGAAATGCTTCATGAACGACAAATTAATCAGGCTATGAATTCTGTAAAAGAAAGACAAAGTCATTACTGTAGTCATCTGTAATTCCAATTCGAAAGGAGGAATTCA
>NZ_JAKUEU010000266.1:0-434 GCF_022663075.1 Bacillus cereus group sp. BfR-BA-01441 | reverse complement strand
CTCCTACGGGAGGCAGCAGTAGGGAATCTTCCGCAATGGACGAAAGTCTGACGGAGCAACGCCGCGTGAGTGATGAAGGCTTTCGGGTCGTAAAACTCTGTTGTTAGGGAAGAACAAGTGCTAGTTGAATAAGCTGGCACCTTGACGGTACCTAACCAGAAAGCCACGGCTAACTACGTGCCAGCAGCCGCGGTAATACGTAGGTGGCAAGCGTTATCCGGAATTATTGGGCGTAAAGCGCGCGCAGGTGGTTTCTTAAGTCTGATGTGAAAGCCCACGGCTCAACCGTGGAGGGTCATTGGAAACTGGGAGACTTGAGTGCAGAAGAGGAAAGTGGAATTCCATGTGTAGCGGTGAAATGCGTAGAGATATGGAGGAACACCAGTGGCGAAGGCGACTTTCTGGTCTGTAACTGACACTGAGGCGCGAAAGCG
>NZ_JAKUEU010000265.1:0-436 GCF_022663075.1 Bacillus cereus group sp. BfR-BA-01441 | reverse complement strand
TTTAGAGCAGTTATCCCAAAAAGGGTGGAGCGGTTATAAAACAGTTACAGCCTATTTTGTAAACTATCGTGTGAATGCAGCTAATCAATTTGAATATGATATTGTTTTCCATGGTGTTGCGACAGAGGAAAAAGAAAAAACGACTACTATAGTAAATATGAATGGACCATACAGCGGGATAGTAAATGAAGAAATTCAATTCCATAGCAATGGTACAACAAGTGAAAATGGAAAAGTTATTTCTTATCTATGGAACTTTGGGGATGGTATAACAAGTACAAAAGCGAATCCTACCCACATATATGGAGAAAAAGGAACATATACTGTGGAACTAACTGTGAAAGATAGTAGAGGAAAAGAAAGTATAGAACAGACAAAAGTTACTGTAAAACAAGATCCGCAAACAGGCGGGTCCCTTGAAGAAGAGAAGATACTC
>NZ_JAKUEU010000264.1:0-437 GCF_022663075.1 Bacillus cereus group sp. BfR-BA-01441 | reverse complement strand
TTACCTTTTATCGAAAGAAAAAGTGAAGCGATGGCCCAAAGATATGATAGCGGCGGGGCGTTTTCATACAGTTGGCCTGAAATCGGATGGCACGGTAGTAGCGGTGGGCCGGAATAAAGAAGGGGAATGTAATGTAAGTGGCTGGCGAGATATTGAAGCAGTCGCAGTGGGCAATGTTCATATGGCAACGAACACGGGTAATGCTCATACAATCGGTCTTACATGTGACAGTACTGCGGTAGCACTGGGTTGGAATAAGCATGAACAATGTGATGTAAACGATTGGCATAATATTGTAGCGGTTGCGGCAGGGTGGCGTCGTACTATTGGCCTGAAATCGGATGGCACGGTAGTAGCGGTGGGCCGAAATAAAGAAGGAGAATGCAATGTAAGCAGTTGGCAAGGTATTGTGGCAGTCACAGCGGGTGACTGGCATA
>NZ_JAKUEU010000263.1:0-447 GCF_022663075.1 Bacillus cereus group sp. BfR-BA-01441 | reverse complement strand
GAGCGCAACCCTTGATCTTAGTTGCCATCATTAAGTTGGGCACTCTAAGGTGACTGCCGGTGACAAACCGGAGGAAGGTGGGGATGACGTCAAATCATCATGCCCCTTATGCCCTGGGCTACACACGTGCTACAATGGACGGTACAAAGAGCTGCAAGACCGCGAGGTGGAGCTAATCTCATAAAACCGTGCTCAGTTCGGAGTGTAGGCTGCAACTCGCCTACATGAAGCTGGAATCGCTAGTAATCGCGGATCAGCATGCCGCGGTGAATACGTTCCCGGGCCTTGTACACACCGCCCGTCACACCACGAGAGTTTGTAACACCCGAAGTCGGGGGGGTAACCTTTTTGGAGCCAGCCGCCTAAGGTGGGACAGATGATTGGGGTGAAGTCGTAACAAGGTAGCCGTATCGGAAGGTGCGGCTGGATCACCTCCTTTCTATGGAG
>NZ_JAKUEU010000261.1:0-452 GCF_022663075.1 Bacillus cereus group sp. BfR-BA-01441 | reverse complement strand
GATCAAGCACTTCTCACGACATCATCTCACGCGTTTATAACGGTCAATCACTAAACGTGATTGGCGAAGAAAATGGTTGGTTCAAAATTAACATTAACGGAAAAACAGGCTTTGTTAGTGGCGAATTTGTATCAAAAAGTGGAGCAGCAAACAACAATGTAAGCACAGGTGGAAACAATAAAGTTACCGCTGATGTATTACGTGTACGTACAGCTCCTAACACTTCTAGTTCTGTTTCTGGACGTGTATATGCAGGACAAACATTAAACGTAATTGGACAAGAAAATGGTTGGGTGAAAATTAACCATAATGGACAAGTAGGTTATGTAAGTGGCGAATTCGTATCTGGCGTTTCTTCTAATGGGGGTTCTTCAAACAACAATACGAATAATAACAACCAAGAAGTAAAACCAGCAAGCGGAAACTATACAGTAAATGTATCTTCCCTTCGC
>NZ_JAKUEU010000260.1:0-461 GCF_022663075.1 Bacillus cereus group sp. BfR-BA-01441 | reverse complement strand
AAACAACAACCAAGGTGAAAACAACAACCAAGGTGGAAACAACAACCAAGATAATAACACAACAATTGATCCAAAAGCTCTTAAAGATGGTGAATACAGAATTGGCTTTAAAGTGTTAAAAGATCAAACAGATGAAATCTCAATGATGAACACATACACAAAAAGCCCAGGTGTATTAAAAGTAAAAGATGGTAAGAAATACGTATCGTTTACATTAAAAAATAGTACATGGATTACGAAATTTGAATTTGAGAAAAATGGTTCTTTCGTTAATGCAAAAGTGTTAAGTGAAAATAAAGAACAAAATACAAGAGTAGTAGAAGTAGAAGTAAACGATTTGTCTAAAAAATTAAATGCAAAAGTAAAAGTAGATATTGATTCAATGAATTATCACCATTTCTATGATGTTCAATTTGTATTTGATCAAGACAGTATTAAAGCCTTAGGGAACCAAGGCGGAA
>NZ_JAKUEU010000259.1:0-464 GCF_022663075.1 Bacillus cereus group sp. BfR-BA-01441 | reverse complement strand
TTTAAGAGAAGGGATAGTTCTTTTTATTTTTAATAATGTATTCGCTCTATAAGGTAGATATTGTGAAAGAAGTAGGCAGGATGGAAACTAAAGTTATAGAAGAGGTATGTTATAAAGTTTTAAAAATATATGGTTAATTATTATATAGTTTTTTAAGTGAGATTTTGATTGTAGTATTTCTTATGTGATTCATTAAAAAGGCTAAAAGAATATAAGAGATTTATCGCAGTGTTTGTACTGCCTATCCTGCTATTTGCCGGGCAGTAAGATCATCACTGATTAAAGTTTCATTTTATGTATAAAATTGTGATAGCTTTTACACTGTGTTTTGAATTTTTACAACGCTGACAGTATTAAAAATATAAAATAATTAGGATGATTATATGCATATTTGGACACTAACAAATTGGCGGAAATATTATAATCTAGAAGAGAAGAGTCATCGCATGGGACTACGAGTAAAA
>NZ_JAKUEU010000258.1:0-465 GCF_022663075.1 Bacillus cereus group sp. BfR-BA-01441 | reverse complement strand
ATTGAACTGGGTGAGATAGAGAGTCAACTTCTAAAACATAAGGAAGTAAAAGAAGCTGTTGTTATCGCAAGAGAAGATAGTAATAATCATCAATATTTATGTGCGTACTTTACTTCCGAAACATCGAAGGATGAGACTAGGGTTCAAGAAATTCGAAAGTTTTTGGCAAAAGAGTTACCAGAGTATATGATTCCTGCTTTTTTTGTTCAGCTAGACAAGCTACCACTTACTACAAATGGGAAAGTGGATCGAAAGGCTTTACCAAGTCCTGATGAAAGTTCGGTTGCAGGAGTAGTAGAATATGAGGCACCAAGGAATACAGTCGAAGAAAAGCTTGTATCCATTTGGCAAGATATTTTAGATATAGAAAACATAGGAATTCAACACAACTTTTTTGAAATTGGAGGCCATTCACTGAAAGCGACTACGATGGTTTCTAGAATCCATAAGGAACTTATGGTGGAG
>NZ_JAKUEU010000257.1:0-466 GCF_022663075.1 Bacillus cereus group sp. BfR-BA-01441 | reverse complement strand
CAAAAATCCATTTGTTACACGTTCATTCGTAAAGGATTGTAAGAGGACAGTTACGGACATAAAGAAAATGACAAACGGCATTGACTCCGTAAATTCTTTCATTCAAACCACCCTTTCACGGTTCCCCATGTATCCTCGAATAAGTCCTCCCAACTATATCCGAGCCAACCCTTATCTTTATACGCGTTCGTTTCAGCGCGTTTCTTACTTTGTTCAGAAAGACGTTCTAACGTTTCTTTCTTTTTTGGGTCTTTTTCATTTTTTGCGGGTTTTTCAAACATAATTTCACCGGCTTTTTTATCCGCTTCCTTTTGTGCTTCCCTTGTATTCTTTGTTGTTTCTTTTACAGACTCTTTCGCACCGTCCACCACTTTTTCCGCGACCTCTCCTGCGCTTGGAAGTGATAGATCCGGCGTCATCATTTGCGCCAATTTAGACAGGCGTTTCTTTCCGACAAAATCATCAA
>NZ_JAKUEU010000256.1:0-473 GCF_022663075.1 Bacillus cereus group sp. BfR-BA-01441 | reverse complement strand
TATGATGAAATTATAACAAGGCTAACTTCATTTTGCAACTACCTGTTTTTGTCTTTTGAAATTAAAAGTGTAGACGGCTCGTTTAGCTCTGACTGGCTAAGGTTCTCTCGCACAAAAGGTGCTTTTTACCTTTAGTGCGGGAGGTTCTTAGACACGAAGAGCTAGCCGTCGGAACTAGATACAATTTAAAAGCAGAAGCGGCTCGTTCAGAATGGGAGGGGGATGGAGCTTCTGACGTAGAGGTGCTTTTTACCTTGTAGGAAGACGCGAAGCCACCGACCATTCTAGCCGCTGGAGCTGGATATTATCTTAAAAGTGGCGGTGGCTCGCTCAGCTCTGACCAGCTAAGGTTCTTTCGCCCTAAAGGTGCTTTTTACCTTTCGGGCGTAAGGTTCTTAGATGCGAAGAGCTAGCCACCAGAACTGGATATTACTTAAGAATCCAGGACACTTCGAACTCTCGATCTTGAAGCG
>NZ_JAKUEU010000255.1:0-486 GCF_022663075.1 Bacillus cereus group sp. BfR-BA-01441 | reverse complement strand
TCCGTGTTGGTCTGTTTTTAAACCTTCTCGGATGATTTTTCCATCTTGGTCTAAAATATTGAAAATGGCACCTTCAAGTGTTCCATGGTGATCAATATCAACTTTAGTTAACTCAATTGAACCTGTTGTTAAACTATTTAAAGCTGTAACAGAGGTAATCTGAGATTGTCCTTTCGTAATTGTGAAAGGAATTGGTTTAATGTTTAAATCATAGCCAGTTGGAGCTTTCGTTTCAATGAACTGATAATCTCCCGGACGTAAATCAGAAACAGAAATCTTCCCATCTTTATCAGTAGTTAAATCAGAACGAACATCCTTGCCGTCCATATCTACAATTTTAAAGATTGCTCCTTCAAGAGTAGTACCATCGATGTCATCAACTTTAGTTAATTCAACTGCGCCTTTAGTTAAGCTGTTAGTAGCAGTAACAGAGGCGATTTTTTCTTGTCCTTTTTTAACTGTGAACTTAATAGGTGTTTTGTTTAA
>NZ_JAKUEU010000253.1:0-500 GCF_022663075.1 Bacillus cereus group sp. BfR-BA-01441 | reverse complement strand
ACTATCTCTATCATCTTTTCATGATGAGACTCCAAAAAATATTCAGTTAACTCCTCTATATTCTCATACTCAAAAAATAATGTTTGAGGTAATTGACCAAGGTCTTCCTCTAATTTATTTATTAACTCCATTGTTATTATAGAGTCCAAACCATACGCTTCCATTGGGACATCCTCTTCTATACTACTGACTGGTATTTTCGTATATAAAGAAATTTGTTCTTTTAAATAGTAAGTAACTTTCTCTTTTAAATGATCCCTGGATATTGGTTGCTTTATTCCTTCATTCCAAGATACTTCCTCTGTCTCTTGTCCATGTACTACATTATCACAACCTGCTAAGCCAACTATCTCTATCATCTTTTCATGATGAGACTCCAAAAAATATTCAGTTAACTCCTCTATATTCTCATACTCAAAAAATAATGTTTGAGGTAATTGACCAAGGTCTTCCTCTAATTTATTTATTAACTCCATTGTTATTATAGAGTCCAAACCATA
>NZ_JAKUEU010000252.1:0-508 GCF_022663075.1 Bacillus cereus group sp. BfR-BA-01441 | reverse complement strand
TGTTGCAAGTTGAGAAATATAAGGAAAGCAAAGCGCAAAAAGTGTGCAAGTTGAAAGAAATAGGTAAGAGAAAGAGCAACTGTTGCAAGTAGAAGAGTTAAGGAAAGCAAAGCGCAAAGGAAATGTAAGTAAGGGGAGATAGGTAAGAGAAAGAGCAACATGTTGCAAGTTGAGAAATATAAGGAAAGCAAAGCGCAAAAAGTGTGCAAGTTGAAAGAAATAGGTAAGAGAAAGAGCAACTGTTGCAAGTAGAAGAGTTAAGGAAAGCAAAGCGCAAAGGAAATGTAAGTAAGGGGAGATAGGTAAGAGAAAGAGCAACATGTTGCAAGTTGAGAAATATAAGGAAAGCAAAGCGCAAAAAGTGTGCAAGTTGAAAGAAATAGGTAAGAGAAAGAGCAACTGTTGCAAGTAGAAGAGTTAAGGAAAGCAAAGCGCAAAGGAAATGTAAGTAAGGGGAGATAGGTAAGAGAAAGAGCAACATGTTGCAAGTTGAGAAATATAAGGAAAG
>NZ_JAKUEU010000251.1:0-509 GCF_022663075.1 Bacillus cereus group sp. BfR-BA-01441 | reverse complement strand
TATGTTTTCTAATTGATTAATTACAGAACTACATTCAACAAATAAAGATTTATTGCTTGATTTATAGTTATCATACTTAATATTATCGCAATCATAACCTGTTTTGGTTAATAACCTTTTAATACTTTTATCTAATCTAATTAATCCTTTTGTTATTTCCTGTAAACTTATTTTTTTATTGCTTGTAGTTCTTTTCTTTTCATTTTCATCTGGAATATCAACTTTATCTAGAATGGAATCCAATTGTACATGTACATTTTCCAATTGATCCACTACAGACAAATATTGAAAATAAAGGAATTTTTCCGTTAAGTCTTCATTGTCATGTTGAACATTATTACAATCATAACCTGTTTTAGATAAAAATCTATTAATATCTTTATCTAATTTCATTAGTTCATTTATTATTTCTTCTAAACTTATTTTTTTTAGGCTTCTTTTAAAATCCATCTTGATTACCTTTCCTTTCTGAATAACTTTCTAACATATTTAAATTATACCACAATATA
>NZ_JAKUEU010000250.1:0-511 GCF_022663075.1 Bacillus cereus group sp. BfR-BA-01441 | reverse complement strand
TGAGATTTTTGCTTTACCATTTTTATCTGTTTTTACTTCTGTTACTACTTTGCCTTTGTCGTCTTGTACTTCGAAGACTACGCCTTCTAATGCTTTTTGACTATCTTTATCTACTTTTGTGATTTCTACTGAACCTTTGTCTAACTGTTCATTCTCTACTTTTAATGATAAGACTTCTGTCATACCCTTTTTAATTTCGAATGATACTGGCTCTGTTAGCTTTTTGTAGCCTGGTAAGCTTTCTACTTCTACTAGTTTGTAATTCCCTACAGATAGATCTGAAATTTTCGCTTTTCCTTCTTTATCTGTTTTTACTTTTGTTACTACTTTTCCTTTTTCATCTTGCACTTCGAATCTTACGCCTTTTAATAACGCGCCACTTTCTTTGTCCACTTTTGTAATTTCTACTGAGCCTTTATCTACTAATTCGTTCTCTACTTTTAGTGATAAAACTTCTGTCATACCTTTTTTGATTTCGAATGATACTGGTTTCGCTAGTTTTTTATATCCT
>NZ_JAKUEU010000249.1:0-512 GCF_022663075.1 Bacillus cereus group sp. BfR-BA-01441 | reverse complement strand
TAATGACTTTTTCTACATAAATCATATGTCATCACCCGATCACCATATACTATACAACCTTGAACTTAGTATATAGTATATTCGTTATTTTCATGTTGTTTCCTGTTTATTTTTGCAAAAGAAAAGCGCAAGCGGCTCGTTTAGATTGTGAGGGGGGATGGAGCTTCTGACGTAAAGGCGCTTTTGGCCTTGTAGGAAGAAGCGAAGCCACCGAACAATCTAGCCGCTGGAGCTGGATCATAAAGAAAAGCGGAACCGACTGTTTAGCCCTGTTGGCTAAGGCTCTTTCGCACAGAAGACGCTTTTTGTCTTCTCGTGCGGAAGGTTCTTAGACATGAAGGGCTAGGAGGTGGAGCTGGACAATGAAAAGCGCAAGCGGCTCGTTTAGATTGTGAAGACTTATGAAACCTTACCACAAAACAGTTTTTCTCATAATAGCTTATTTATTTACATATAACTTGAATTTCATTATTTCACAAAAAATAAAAAAGGACAGCACAAAGGCTGTCCTT
>NZ_JAKUEU010000248.1:0-563 GCF_022663075.1 Bacillus cereus group sp. BfR-BA-01441 | reverse complement strand
TCTGTATTCACCATCTTTAAGAGCTTTTGGATCAATTGTTGTGTTATTATCTTGGTTGTTGTTTCCACCTTGGTTGTTGTTTTCACCTTGGTTGTTGTTTTCACCTTGGTTGTTGTTTTCACCTTGGTTATCTAACGACTTAATGCTACCTTTATCAAATGCAAATTGAATATCGTAAAAATGGTGATAATTCATTGAATCGATATCTACTTTTACTTTTGCATTTAACTTTTTCGATAAATCTGGTACTTCTACTTCCACTACGCGTGTATCAGTTTTTTTATCTTCACTTATTACATTTGCATCAACAAACGAACCATTTTTCTCAAATTCAAATTTTGTAATCCAAGAACTGTTCGTTAACGTAAATGATACATACTTCTTACCATCTTTTACTTTTAGCACACCTGGACTTTTTGTATATGTGTTCATCATTGAAATTTCGTCTGTTTGATCTTTTAATGCTTTAAAATTGATGCTGTATTCACCATCTTTAATTGTTTCAGCATCTGTTTTTTTATTTTCATCTGGTTTTTCTACTTCTGGTTTTTCTGCTTCCGGTT
>NZ_JAKUEU010000247.1:0-570 GCF_022663075.1 Bacillus cereus group sp. BfR-BA-01441 | reverse complement strand
ATTTATGGTATAATGAATATAGAAACACAGTGGTAGCGACATAAAAATCTTTTACTTAATGGAGGTAATGGAAAATGAAAAGGTATGAAGATATTTTACAATCAGATAAAAAGTTTAGATATCAACTATTGAGTCGTTTGCAAATGGACTGTAATTATTATTTAGGATATGGAAATAAAGGTAAAAATGCACTTTGGGCAAAGGATGAGAAAGAGCAAATTGAATTAATGAAAGAGTTGTGGAAAAGTTTTGCCGAAGGTGATAAACCAGAATGGCTAACATGGAACGATATTATGAATTATGAATCTAAAATGATTGAATAAAAAGTGCATTTTATTTAATGGATCAATCAAAAAAGTTGCTGTTAATTATATAAACAGCAACTTTTTTTGTGATTATAAACGTGTCAGTTTGGCTCGTAAGAGCCAGAGGATTGATGAATAGTGTATTTGTATCAGAATGATAGAAAGCCATTATGTGAGCTTAATAGAGGTGTTAAAAGGGTTCTATGAAAATAGGACTCTTTTTTTTCGTGTTTTGAATAAAAAAGTCGGTTTCAATATATATTCA
>NZ_JAKUEU010000246.1:0-580 GCF_022663075.1 Bacillus cereus group sp. BfR-BA-01441 | reverse complement strand
TGTTGCTCCTGTTGCTCCTGTTGCTCCTGTTGCTCCTGTTGCTCCTGTTGCTCCTGTTACTCCTGTTGGAATATATATTGGTGGAAGAGCTGGAAATGTAGGTCCAATATTCTCAGGTTCTATCTTACCTTTATTTATTGATAATTTATCATTCCGCTTCAATTTAATTCCTCATTCCACATATTTTTAATTAACTTACATAAGTATGAGTCTATTATTAAGGAATACTTTCATAACTATTCTTTTTTCTTTCCAAATGATTCATACAGTTATTAAACATTTTACCGTTGCTTTAACTACTACTATTAATATAATAAAATGATAGTTCCATTCCAAAAACACGAAACTTATTGCATTCTAATTTAAAAATGAGGTGATTTAAATTCAAGATAAAAATGAAAAAAGAATAGAAGAACTAGTATCAATAGCTCTTGAAATTATTCTTCCATACAGACTTACTGGACCTACTGGAAGTACTGGACCTACCGGAAGTACTGGACCTACCGGAAGTACTGGACCTACCGGAAGTACTGGACCTACCGGAAGTACTGGACCTACCGGAAGTACTGGACCTACCGGA
>NZ_JAKUEU010000245.1:0-580 GCF_022663075.1 Bacillus cereus group sp. BfR-BA-01441 | reverse complement strand
GATATAAGAAGAATATAAAAAAGACTCCAACATATTAACTACTTACTAATACGTTAGAGTCTTTATTTTTTTTGAATGATTGTATTTATATATCTCATACTAATACATTTGCAAGGAATAGAATAAATGATGTTAATATTACCGCTCCACCTAAGGATCCTAATAAATCTATTTTTGTTACTTGAAACACTTGTTCACTGTTCATATCCCTCATTCTCCTTCCTTTTTTGTTTGATTTAAAACTTCTATTATACTAATACACTTGATAAAAATACGATTAATGCTGTTAATACTACCGCTCCACTTGCTGATCCTACGAAGTCACCTTTTGTTACTTGTAATACTTGCTCTTTCATATCTTTCATTCTCCCTTCCTTTTCTTTTGTTACAAAGCTTCTATTATACTAATACGCTTGATAGAAATACGATTAACGCTGTTAATACTACTGCTCCACTTGCTGATCCTACGAAGTCACCTTTTGTTACTTGTAATACTTGCTCTTTCATATCTTTCATTCTCCCTTCCTTTTCTTTTGTTACAAAGCTTCTATTATACTAATACGCTTGATAGAAATACGAT
>NZ_JAKUEU010000244.1:0-589 GCF_022663075.1 Bacillus cereus group sp. BfR-BA-01441 | reverse complement strand
AACCCTTTTAAAACAAACTTCTCCTTTTTTACAATTTGCACAGATTCTCCCTCTTCCCGTTATAGTATGAACTGCTTACTAAAGATTTTTTTCCATGCAAACTAATCTCCTTCTTCTTTTCATAAATAAATGAATAATATACAAAATTAGCCACAAAATAGCACTATATTACAAGATTAAAGAGGGTATACACATGATTTGGAATTGGTTACGTAAGAAAAAAAAATCAAATAAACCAGAAGCAAACGAAACAGATAATCAGGAGCAGCATTCTAACAATGAAGAGGATGATAACAAAGAACAGACTAGAAGTATGAAACATAATAAAGGTAAAAATCACGAACAAAAAGATTCGTCTCAGGATACGCAACAAAGTGCTAAACAGGAGGACTCGTCTCAAGATAAACAACAAAGCGATAAACAAGAGGATTCCTCTCAAGGTAAGCAACAAAACGATAAACAAGAGGATTCCTCTCAGGATAAGCAACAAAGCGATAAACCAGAGGATTCTTCTCAGGATAAGCAACAAAGTGCTAAACAAGAGGATTCTTCTCAGGATAAGCAACAAAACGCTACACAAGAGGATTCT
>NZ_JAKUEU010000243.1:0-594 GCF_022663075.1 Bacillus cereus group sp. BfR-BA-01441 | reverse complement strand
GACAGGAGCGACAGGAGAAACGGGAGCAACCGGAGTGACGGGTTTACAGGGTCCGCAAGGAATCCAAGGTGTGCAGGGAGAGATAGGTCCAACAGGGCCACAAGGTGTTCAAGGTCCCCAAGGAATTCAAGGAGTAACGGGGGCCACAGGAGATCAAGGTCCGCAAGGTATTCAAGGCCCACAAGGCGACATAGGTCCAACCGGCCCACAAGGAATTCAAGGCCCACAAGGTTCTCAAGGAATCCAAGGAGCGACAGGGGGAACAGGAGCACAAGGCCCACAGGGAATCCAAGGTCCGCAAGGTGACATAGGTCCGACTGGGTCACAAGGTCCAACTGGAATCCAAGGGATACAAGGAGAGATAGGTCCAACCGGCCCAGAAGGCCCAGAGGGACTGCAGGGCCCGCAAGGAATACAAGGTGTTCAAGGGCCAGTTGGAGCAACGGGTCCAGAGGGTCCTCAGGGAATACAAGGCATTCAAGGAGTGCAAGGAGCAACCGGCCCACAAGGTCCACAAGGAATACAGGGAATACAAGGTGTGCAAGGGATAACGGGAGCAACTGGAGCACAAGGAGCAACTGGAATTCAAGGGAT
>NZ_JAKUEU010000242.1:0-607 GCF_022663075.1 Bacillus cereus group sp. BfR-BA-01441 | reverse complement strand
TCAAGGACCTATGGGAGAACGAGGCCCACAGGGAATACAAGGTGTTCAAGGAATACAAGGAGAAAGAGGTCCGACTGGTCCAACTGGTATTCAAGGGATACAAGGAATTCCTGGCCCAATCGGTCCGACCGGTCCAACAGGAATACAAGGCATACAAGGAATGCAAGGAGAAATCGGTCCAACCGGCCCAACAGGAATACAAGGAATACAAGGAGTGCAAGGGGAAATTGGGCCGACTGGACCAACTGGAAATACTGGTATACAAGGTGTGCAAGGTAATTTAGGAGGTAGTGGTTTACAAGGTGTAACCGGAATACAAGGAATACAGGGTCCGATTGGTCCAACCGGTCCAACTGGTTCTCAAGGAATTCAAGGGGAACAGGGGCCAATAGGGCCACAAGGGGAAACTGGTGTTCAAGGTTTACAAGGTCCCCAGGGAGAAATGGGGCAGGTAGGTCCAACAGGAATACAAGGAATACAAGGAGTGCAAGGTGTAATCGGTCCGACTGGTCCAACCGGTTTACAAGGTGATCCAGGTCCAACCGGCCCAACAGGAGCCACTGGGATAACTGGTCCGACAGGTTCTGCAACTGGCCCGACTGGAGCA
>NZ_JAKUEU010000241.1:0-609 GCF_022663075.1 Bacillus cereus group sp. BfR-BA-01441 | reverse complement strand
GAAGGAGATGCAGGTGAAACCACAGAAGGAGATGCAGGTGAAACCACAGAAGGAGATGCAGGTGAAACCACAGAAGGAGATGCAGGTGAAACCACAGAAGGAGATGCAGGTAAAGCCACAAAAAGAAGTACAGGTGAAACCGCAAAAAGAGGTGCAAAAAGAACAGCCAATTCAAAAAGAAAAACCAGTTGAAAAACCTTCTGTTATTCAAAAACCACCTGTGATAGAAAAACAAAAACCGGCGGAAAAAGAAAACACGAAGTTTTCGGTAAATGTATTACCGCAGCCGCCACAACCACCAATAAAACCGAAAAAAGAATATAAAATTTCAGATGTAATAAAAAAAGGAAGCGAGTTAATTGCTCCTCAAATTAGTAAAATGAAACCTAACAATATCATTTCTCCGCAAACGAAAAAAAACAATATAGTATCGCCGCAAGTGAAGAAAGAAAATGTAGGAAATATAGTATCGCCGCAAGTGAAGAAAGAAAATGTAGGAAATATAGTATCGCCACAAGTGAAGAAAGAAAATGTAGGAAATATAGTATCGCCGCAAGTGAAAAAAGAAAATGTAGGGAATATAGTGTCACCGCAAGTGAAAAAAGAAAA
>NZ_JAKUEU010000240.1:0-612 GCF_022663075.1 Bacillus cereus group sp. BfR-BA-01441 | reverse complement strand
CCATCCCGGTCCTCTCGTACTAAGGACAGCTCCTCTCAAATTTCCTACGCCCACGACGGATAGGGACCGAACTGTCTCACGACGTTCTGAACCCAGCTCGCGTACCGCTTTAATGGGCGAACAGCCCAACCCTTGGGACCGACTACAGCCCCAGGATGCGATGAGCCGACATCGAGGTGCCAAACCTCCCCGTCGATGTGGACTCTTGGGGGAGATAAGCCTGTTATCCCCGGGGTAGCTTTTATCCGTTGAGCGATGGCCCTTCCATGCGGAACCACCGGATCACTAAGCCCGACTTTCGTCCCTGCTCGACTTGTAGGTCTCGCAGTCAAGCTCCCTTATGCCTTTGCACTCTACGAATGATTTCCAACCATTCTGAGGGAACCTTTGGGCGCCTCCGTTACACTTTAGGAGGCGACCGCCCCAGTCAAACTGCCCACCTGACACTGTCTCCCGGGTCGATAAGACCCGTAGGTTAGAATTTCAATACAGTCAGGGCGGTATCCCACCAGCGCCTCCACCGAAGCTAGCGCTCCGGTTTCAATGGCTCCCGCCTATCCTGTACAAACTGTACCAAAATTCAATATCAGGCTACAGTAAAGCTCCACGGGG
>NZ_JAKUEU010000239.1:0-625 GCF_022663075.1 Bacillus cereus group sp. BfR-BA-01441 | reverse complement strand
TTTAATTTTCTTAAGTTCCTCTAACGTGTTACCAGTATTCGGCTTGTTTTCTTTTAGTTCAGCGAGTTTGTCTTCAGCAGTTTGTTTCGCTTTCTTTAACTCAGCTAATTTTTCATCTACTTGTTTTTTAACTTCCTTAAGTTCATTAACCTTTTGATCAATGTTCTCTTTATGTTGCTTCATTTCATTCACTTTTTCATCGACAGTTTGTTTATGTTCTTTAATCTCATTCACTTTGTTATCGATATTTTGTTTATGCTCTTTTACTTCAGCAACTTTATCTTCTACTTGTTTTTTATGCTCTTTAATTTCAGCGATTTTATCTTCGGCGATTTGTTTGTCTTGCTGAAGTTTTGCATCTAACTCTTGTTTATGTTGTTTAATCTCGTTAATTTTTTCATCAGCAACTTGTTTGCGTTCATGTAGTTCATTCACCTTAGTATCAACATTTTCCTTAACTTTGTTAAGTTCATTTAATGTTTGATCCACGTTTTCTTTGTGTTGCTGTAATTTCGCATCTAACTCTTGTTTATGTTGCTTAATTTCAGCTAATCGATCTCCCGTACTTTGCTGAGAAGTAGCATCATTTACTTCCGCATGAGCAGGGTTCGCGCCAGCAATCATT
>NZ_JAKUEU010000238.1:0-629 GCF_022663075.1 Bacillus cereus group sp. BfR-BA-01441 | reverse complement strand
TTGACGTAAAAAGTATAACATATTAAAATAAAGACAGAAAGTTAAGCGGTTACAAAAAAGTTTTTGGGATTATAAACTTAGGGGGAAATGAAAAATGGGAACAATCGTATGTCAAGATTGTGAAGGTACAATTGCACACTTCGAAGATGAGAAAGTAACGGTACTTTACGGGAAATGTGGATCTTGCGGATGTGATCACACAGAGCATACAAAAGCCCAATAATTGATAGGAAATGGACAGCTAAAAGTTTTTAGGACCATAAACTTAGGGGGAAATGAAAAATGGGAACAATCGTATGCCAAGTATGTGAAGGAACAATCGGACATTTTGAAGATGAGAAAACGACAGTACTTTACGGAAAATGCGGAACAAATTGTGACTGTGCTAGAAAAGATAATGTGAAAGCTTAATGATAAATAAATAGATTACTATTGAAACTCAGGGGGAAATGAAAATGGGAACAATCGTATGCCAAGTATGTGAAGGAACAATTGGACATTTTGAAGATGAAAAATCAACAGTACTATACGGGAAATGTGGATCTCATTGCGAATGTGACCATAAAGAACATACAAAAGCTTAATAATAAGAAAAAGCGCCTACATGTGTAGGCGCTTTTTTAATAAAT
>NZ_JAKUEU010000237.1:0-652 GCF_022663075.1 Bacillus cereus group sp. BfR-BA-01441 | reverse complement strand
AATACCTTGTATTCCTTGAGGACCAGTTGGACCTGTTATGCCACTCGGACCTTGTATGCCTTGCACTCCTTGAGGACCGGTTGAACCACTCGGACCTTGGATTCCTTGTAGCCCCTGTAAACCAGTTGGACCGGTCGCTCCCCTTACTCCTTGCTCACCTTGTATGCCTTGTATCCCTTGAGGGCCGGTTGGACCGATTGGCCCCTGTGCCCCTTGCACTCCTTGTGGACCAGTCGGACCGGTTGCTCCTACCGGTCCCTGGATTCCTTGTAGACCTTGCGGACCAGTCGGACCGGTTACCCCTTGTATCCCTTGTGGACCTTGAATGCCTTGATCACCCGTTGGACCCGTTACCCCCATCGGTCCCTGTACTCCTTGCAAACCTGTTACACCAGTTGCTCCGGTCGGTCCCTGTATTCCTTGTACCCCTTGAATTCCAGTCGCTCCTGTCGCTCCTGTCGCTCCTGTTGCCCCTGTTGCTCCAGTCGGACCAGTTGGACCCCCTGGTGATCCTGCTGGACCGGTTGGACCAGTTGGACCTCCTGGTGGACCAGTTGGACCGGTTGCTCCAGTCGGGCCAGTTGCAGAACCTGTCGGACCAGTTATCCCAGTGGCTCCTGTTGGGCCGGTTGGACCTGGATCACCTTGTAAA
>NZ_JAKUEU010000236.1:0-656 GCF_022663075.1 Bacillus cereus group sp. BfR-BA-01441 | reverse complement strand
AGGGAAGATAGGGGGCGTTCCAAATTTTGGACCGCCTTTTTAATATTAAAGTACTTTTAATGTCAAAATTTGTCGGTAAATCGATATCTCTTGTCGAATCGTTGATATATTATAAGTTACGATAGATATATTCGAAAAATCGTTGATATATTGTAGGTTACGATAGATATATTTGAAAAATCGTTGATATAATTTCATTTACTATGTTATTTTTCAGTAGTTTAATAGAGTAAAAAAAGAGCCAGTCTCAATGATGAGACTGGCTCTTTTTTTACTAACTAGTTTAATACTTTAACTGTAACTGTTTTACGTCCCCAGCTACTTGATGAACCTTTATCTGGCATTAAAACGTCGATTTTATTACCTTTAATAGCTCCACCAGTATCACCAGCGATTGCTACTCCGTAACCTTCAACCCATACTTTTGAACCTAATGGAATGACACTTGGATCAACTGCAATTAGTTTCATGTTTGGATTAGCTGTTAAGTTGTGGCCTAAAGCTGATTTTACTTGGTCGCCTGCTTTATAACCATTTTCAAGTGGATCTGCTGTGTAAGCTGTTGCTACAACACGTAACTCACGAGAAGATGATGGTGCACTTGTTTCAGTTTCTTTTGCAACAGGTTGTTGTGTAGCTGGTTTTTTAGCTTTAGC
>NZ_JAKUEU010000235.1:0-662 GCF_022663075.1 Bacillus cereus group sp. BfR-BA-01441 | reverse complement strand
ATGTCATATTGAAAATTGGAGCGGAAGACGGGATTCGAACCCGCGACCCCAACCTTGGCAAGGTTGTATTCTACCACTGAACTACTTCCGCAAGACATGTATGAGTTATTTTATTAAAAGTGCGGGTGAAGGGAGTCGAACCCCCACGCCAAAGGCGCTAGATCCTAAGTCTAGTGCGTCTGCCAATTCCGCCACACCCGCATATTTCATTAAAATGGTGAGCCATGAAGGACTCGAACCTTCGACCCTCTGATTAAAAGTCAGATGCTCTACCAACTGAGCTAATGGCTCTTAATGGCTGGGCTAGCTGGATTCGAACCAGCGCATGACGGAGTCAAAGTCCGTTGCCTTACCGCTTGGCTATAGCCCATTAATTAAGAATGGTGGAGGGGGGCAGATTCGAACTGCCGAACCCGAAGGAGCGGATTTACAGTCCGCCGCGTTTAGCCACTTCGCTACCCCTCCGACATATATGGTGGAGGATGACGGGATCGAACCGCCGACCCCCTGCTTGTAAGGCAGGTGCTCTCCCAGCTGAGCTAATCCTCCATTTTGCCTGGCAACGTCCTACTCTCACAGGGACAAGGTCCCAACTACCATCGGCGCTAGAGAGCTTAACTTCCGTGTTCGGTATGGGAACGGGTGTGACCTCTCTGCCATCA
>NZ_JAKUEU010000234.1:0-663 GCF_022663075.1 Bacillus cereus group sp. BfR-BA-01441 | reverse complement strand
GATAAAGATAGTCAAAAAGCATTAGAAGGCGTAGTCTTCGAAGTACAAGACGACAAAGGCAAAGTAGTAACAGAAGTAAAAACAGATAAAAATGGTAAAGCAAAAATCTCAGACTTATCTGTAGGAAAGTACAAATTAGTAGAGAAAGAAAGCTTACCAGGTTACAAACAATTAACAGAACCAGTATCGTTTGAAATTACAAAAGGTATGACAGAAGTTCTATCATTAAAAATAGAAAATGAAATGGTAGATACGGGAAATGTAGAAATTACAAAAATAGATAAAGATAATAAGGCACCGTTAGCAGGTGTAGTCTTTGAAGTACAAGACGACAAAGGCAAGGTAGTAACGAAAGTAACGACAGATAAAATTGGAAAAGCAACAGTTTCAGATTTATCAGTAGGAAAGTACAAGCTAGTAGAAGTAGAGAGTTTACCAGGCTACAAAAAATTAGAAAAGCCTGTACCATTTGAAATTACAAAAGGTATGTCAAAATCTTTAGCGTTCACTGTAGAAAATGAAATGGTAGATACGGGGAATGTGGAAATCACAAAAATAGATAAAGACAGTAAAGCACCATTAGAAAATGTTGTATTTGAAGTACGTGACTCAAAAGGAAAAGTAGTTGCGAAAGTAACGACGGATAAAGAAGGAAAAGCAAAC
>NZ_JAKUEU010000233.1:0-670 GCF_022663075.1 Bacillus cereus group sp. BfR-BA-01441 | reverse complement strand
AGTGCAAGGAGCAACCGGCCCACAAGGTCCACAAGGAATACAGGGAATACAAGGTGTGCAAGGGATAACGGGAGCAACTGGAGCACAAGGAGCAACTGGAATTCAAGGGATACAAGGGGAAATAGGAGCAACCGGTCCAGAGGGGCCCCAAGGAGTGCAAGGAATACAAGGGGCGATTGGTCCAACAGGTCCGATGGGCGCACAAGGAGTGCAGGGAATACAAGGGATTCAAGGAGCAACAGGTGCACAAGGAGTGCAAGGACCACAAGGAATTCAAGGAGTGCAAGGTCCGACGGGAGCAACAGGAGATACGGGGGCAACCGGAGCGACGGGAGAAGGAACTACCGGTCCAACAGGAGTAACCGGTCCAACAGGGGTGACAGGCCCGTCAGGAGGACCAGCAGGACCGACGGGCCCAACGGGGCCATCAGGTCCGGCAGGAGTGACAGGCCCATCAGGTGGACCACCTGGCCCGACAGGAGCAACAGGTGCGACAGGAGTAACAGGAGATACCGGGGCGACAGGCTCAACTGGAGTGACAGGAGCGACAGGAGCAACGGGAGCAACCGGAGTGACGGGTTTACAGGGCCCGCAAGGAATCCAAGGTGTTCAAGGAGAGATAGGTCCAACCGGTCCACAGGGTATTCAAGGTCCCCAAGGAATCCAAGGA
>NZ_JAKUEU010000232.1:0-674 GCF_022663075.1 Bacillus cereus group sp. BfR-BA-01441 | reverse complement strand
GTAATCAAATAGTGAATCATAAAAAAGTGCAACGAATTATGAAAGAGTTAGGTTTAAAATGTCTTGTACGTATGAAAAAATATAAATCTTATAAAGGAACAGTTGGTAAAATTGCACCTCATATTTTAGAGCGTAAATTTACGGCAGATACGCCAAATGAAAAATGGGTAACCGATATTACAGAATTTAAATTATTCGGTGAGAAACTTTATTTATCACCTGTATTAGACTTGTATAATGGTGAAATCATTACCTATACAATTGGCTCTAGACCGACGTATTCACTTGTTTCAGAAATGTTAGAGACAGCATTAGAAGGTTTACCTGAAAATCACCAACTAATGATGCATTCAGATCAAGGGTGGCATTATCAAATGAAACAGTACCGTCACGCATTACAAAAAAGAGGTATCGTACAAAGTATGTCTCGTAAAGGTAACTGTTATGACAACGCAGTAATGGAGAATTTCTTTGGAATCATGAAGTCTGAGTTTCTCTACATAAAAGAGTTTGAAAGTGTAGAGCACTTCAAAATAGAATTAGAAAAATATATAGATTATTACAATACAAAACGGATAAAGGCAAAATTAAAAATGAGCCCGGTGCAATACCGGACTCATTTTTATCAAGCTGCCTAATGAAATAACCGTGTCTAACTTTTAGGGGTCACTTCA
>NZ_JAKUEU010000231.1:0-680 GCF_022663075.1 Bacillus cereus group sp. BfR-BA-01441 | reverse complement strand
TATCAACAATAGAAAAACCAAACATAATAACCCCTCACTTTTCAAAAATAAATCTTCATGTTATGAGCGAACCACAAAACTTTCTAATTCTTCTAATAATTTTTTCGCGCCTTCTTTACTTAAAATAATTTTCCCATTTGCTACAGCAATATTATTTTTTGCCACTTCTCCTGTTATTGTACATGCCCCATATGGTTCGTATTTCTTTAAAACAATTTTATCATTATCTTCTACATAAATTTCTATTGGATCTTTCTCATTGATACCTAATGTTCTTCTTAGTTCCTTTGGAATTACAATTCGACCTAATTCATCAACTTTTCTAATAATACCTGTAGATTTCATAACTATCTCCCCTTTGTTATAATTTAAACCAATTATACCATAAAATGTATTATATGTACATTGAATATATATTTAATGCATAATAAAAAGAGCTTTTTATCAAAGCTCTTTTTAAAAGTTCATATTTGCAAATGGATCAGCCGAATCTTTTTTATTTTCAGCTTCATCTTCACTGGAATCCTCTTTTTTTTCTGACTCAAAATCGGCAAATGGATCTGATAATTATTCTTCAACTGTATTCAAATGTTTTTCAACCATTTCTTCTACAGCAAGTTTTTCTGTTTCCTTAATCACTTCTTCAACAACTACACTCTGATGTATATTAGTATCATTTT
>NZ_JAKUEU010000230.1:0-682 GCF_022663075.1 Bacillus cereus group sp. BfR-BA-01441 | reverse complement strand
CGTTTATTCTATTTGTGACTACCTTTTTCATGTAGGTATCGTTTGCTTTCACTTCCGTTAACAAACGTCGACCGCCTTCATATACGCCTTGTGTGTCACCTGTTACACTTGACCATACAAGGGTATATCCACGCTCGGTAAACTCCATATCTACCTCGAAATATTCCTTACATTCGATTGAGTGATAGGCGAATACACCACCCTTTGAATAGGAAGATAGAACAAGATAGAGATAGTGAAAACCTTCCGCGTCTTTGTATATTTCGAATCGATAACTATCCTCGCGAGAATCTCCTACTTTTAATAGGGATGGTTTGACAAGTGAAGCAGATCCACCGTTTCGAACGCCGAATGAAAACGTGTATAACGGTTGTGCTGTACCTGTAAAACCGAAATTACTTTGTGGGAATAGTTGCCCTTGCAGAACGGACGCTTCCGTACTATCAACCGGGTTTCTTGATTGAATTCTAGCAACCTTATAATAAAGAGGTCTGTCGCTTGTTTGCGGTATCCTCTTTGTTTTTGTCTCTATAGTTGGAAATGGTTTAAGAAGTCCCATACGCTACACCCCTAACAGTCGAACCATTCCATTTCCGGATTGGCGTACAAATGTTATTTTATTTGCTTTTCTTGTAAACTCTGATAACTGTTCACCAGGTTTTAAACGAATTGTCATGTTCTT
>NZ_JAKUEU010000229.1:0-744 GCF_022663075.1 Bacillus cereus group sp. BfR-BA-01441 | reverse complement strand
CTGTTTTTCTTGATGTTTTTGAGCTTTTTTTTGATTAGTAACTTTCTTTTCTTTACGGAGTTCATTAATTGCATTAATATACTCCCAGCGCTCCTGTAAAACTGTAGGTTCTAATACATAGATTCTATTTGCTTTGTCTTTTATTTTTACTTCTGTTAATAAACCATTTGTACTCAATTCTTTTTTTATACGAATTAATGTAGATTCAGCGACATTAAGAATAAAGCATAATTCTGTATTATCAGCTATACAAAAAATATATCCTTCATCATCACGATAAGAGCGAGTTCCTTCTCCTGTCATTTCCGCTTCTTCTGTTATAGATCTAAAATATGTAACTTTGTTTCGTAAAAATGTATATAGGATTTTTGCATTTGGGGAAAGTTTGCGGTAATTCTCATCAAACATGAGAAATTCATATAGTTGTATATAGGCTTCTTTTGAAGCTTGTTTTCCAGATATTTTTTGCCCTTTTAAATTTTTAGACATAATAAAAAGCCTCCATTCTTCCCAGTTTTCTCAACAAAAGGGTACAAGAAATTAGAGACTTTTCTATTTACGTTTTTTTTGAAGTATGATAACATCAAAAACAGATGACATAAGTTAATTCATCAACTGTAACACATAAATATGAAAAACCTCTGTATTCTTGGACTTTTTAAATGGTGTTAGCCCGCCAAAGCCTAACCATTTAAAAAAGTGTGTACTGGGGTTTTTTTTATTTGTTTTTTTATTTGTTTTTTT
>NZ_JAKUEU010000228.1:0-782 GCF_022663075.1 Bacillus cereus group sp. BfR-BA-01441 | reverse complement strand
GTATCTGGCGTTTCTTCTAATGGGGGTTCTTCAAACAACAATACGAATAATAACAACCAAGAAGTAAAACCAGCAAGCGGAAACTATACAGTAAATGTATCTTCCCTTCGCGTTCGTACAGGTCCTAGCACTTCTCACACAACTGTAGGTTCTGTCAAAAAAGGACAAGTAGTACAAGTTGTCGGCGAAGTTCAAGATTGGTTCAAAATCAATTACGCAGGACAAACTGCTTATATAAGCAAAGACTACGTAACAAAAGGCGGTTCTAACGAAAACGTTACAGAAGGCAACAAACAAGAGCAAAACAATAATGGAACTATTCAAACTGGCGGTTCTTACGTAGTTAACGCTACATCTTTACGTGTTCGTACAGGCCCTGCCGCTTACCATAGTGTAATTGGTGGCGTTTTAAACGGTACAACATTAAACGTAGTTGGATCTGAAAACGGTTGGTTTAAAGTAAATTACCAAGGAAAAACAGGCTTTGTTAGCAGCGAATTTGTAAAATTCGTTAAAGGTGGCACTACTACTCCTGAGCAACCAAAACAACCTGAAAAACCTAACCAAGGTGCGATTGGTGACTACTACATTAATGCTTCTGCACTAAATGTACGTAGCGGCGAAGGTACAAATTATAGAATCATAGGCGCACTTCCACAAGGTCAGAAGGTTCAAGTAATCTCTGAAAACTCTGGATGGAGCAAAATTAACTACAACGGTCAAACTGGTTATATCGGAACACGTTACCTATCTAAAACACCAGTTGGAGGCGCAGTAGATAA
>NZ_JAKUEU010000227.1:0-796 GCF_022663075.1 Bacillus cereus group sp. BfR-BA-01441 | reverse complement strand
TACATATTCAATGTATCTTCAATGCATTATTCACTTTGGGTGAGTATAAAACTAGAAAGAGGGTTTTATAATGGAGTTAGACATTTTATTTCATGATATTACATCTGATTTAATGGACATTGTGTTTTATATTTTAAAAGTGCTATTATATGTATTTTTAACAATCATGCTAATTAAATTGATAAAATTGGTATTTTTTACAAATATTAATTTCTCGAAAACTACTGATAGAGCAAAAATCAAAGCAAATATCGGTTTATTAAAAATTAAAACTAACAATAGTCATTTTTTACGAAATAAAATAAATAAAGAAGATGATCCTAGTTTACTAAATACATTTTCAACAACATCTTTAATTCTTGATGATACCAATGATAATTCTGATTGTTCGCATAAGCATTATAATAGTGGAACGGTTCATGACCATAATCCTACAGATCATGGAACATCAAATGGTGGTCATGATACAACTGGTAGTTTTGATGGTGGCGGTGACGTTGGTGGGTTTTAATAGCGTTATTTTAGTTTATGAGAGTCGTATAGTTAACTAATAGTATATTTGTATTAGAATGATGGAAAGCTATTTTATGAGCTTAATAGAGGTGTTAAAAGGGTTCTATGAAAATAGGACTCTTTTTTTCGTGTTTTGAATAAAAAAGTCGGTTTCAATATATATTCACTATACATTTATGGTATAATGAATATAGAAACACAGTGGTAGCGACATAAAAATCTTTTACTTAATGGAGGTAATGGAAAATGAAAAGGTATGAAGATATTTTACAATCAGATAAAA
>NZ_JAKUEU010000226.1:0-820 GCF_022663075.1 Bacillus cereus group sp. BfR-BA-01441 | reverse complement strand
AAAATAGATAAAGACAGTAAAGCACCATTAGAAAATGTTGTATTTGAAGTACGTGACTCAAAAGGAAAAGTAGTTGCGAAAGTAACGACGGATAAAGAAGGAAAAGCAAACGTTTCAGATCTATCAGTAGGAAAATACAAATTAGTAGAGACGAAGAGCTTACCAGGTTACAAAAAGTTAACGGAACCAGTATCATTCGAAATTACAAAAGGTATGACAAAAGTCTTATCATTGAAAGTAGAGAACGAACAGTTAGACAAAGGTGCAGTGGAGATTACAAAAATGGCCGCTGAAAGCAAGGAAGTCTTATCAGGAGCTGTGTTTGAAGTTCATGATGAAAAGGGAAAAGTAGTAGTGAAAGTAACAACAGATAAAGATGGAAAGGCAAAAATCACAGATCTATCTGTAGGTAACTACACACTAGTAGAAGTAGAAGCACCAAAGGGATATGAAAAATTAACTAATCCAATTCCATTTGAAATTACAAATGGAATGATAAATGCAGTTCAATTAGAAGTATTAAACAAATTGAATCATTTAGCACCACCAGGTCCAGAAACACCAGATCCAGAAAAGCCTGGAACACCAGATCCAGAAAAGCCTGGAACACCAGATCCAGAAAAGCCTGGAACACCGGATCCGGAGAAACCTGGAACACCGAATCCAGAAAAACCTGGAACACCAGATCCGGAGAAACCTGGAACACCGAATCCAGAAAAACCTGGAACACCAGATCCAGAAAAGCCAGGGACACCGAATCCAGAGAAACCTGAAAAAGAATTACCGAAGACAGGGCAGAAAATGCCTGTGGAACCATATA
>NZ_JAKUEU010000225.1:0-869 GCF_022663075.1 Bacillus cereus group sp. BfR-BA-01441 | reverse complement strand
TTCAGACGTAGGATTCATCCATTTTTCGCCTTCCCAAGTCTTAAATTTTAGCCAACCATCTGTTGTTCCATCTACTATTCTAAATGTTTGTCGCCCATACTTCGCTCCAGCGTTTGC
The DNA here is from genome assembly GCF_022663075.1 of Bacillus cereus group sp. BfR-BA-01441. Lineage (NCBI taxonomy): Bacteria > Bacillati > Bacillota > Bacilli > Caryophanales > Bacillaceae > Bacillus > Bacillus cereus group sp. BfR-BA-01441. Next base: position 752 of record NZ_JAKUEU010000225.1, on the reverse strand, counting down.
TTTTCCTGAACTAAATGAAGGCTCGTTATACGCATAGAAATCTCCCATGACACGTTCTTCCCCATTCAAGTTAATCCAAACTGGACCTTCCCATGTTTCAATCTTCCACCAGCCATTATCTCTTTTTTCTACGACTCCTACATTTTGAGCACCGTACTCTGATCCACCATTTGTTTTAGCTGAAGTAAATGATGGTTCTTTATACCCATAGAATGATTGATTTACGTATTCTGAACTATTAGCAGCGTGAGTTACCATACTAAATGTCGAGATAGATAGAATAAAAAACAATAAGATTCCTATACTTTTCCTAAACATAAAAATATCCTCCCTTATATTTTATCTAATATATAATTTTCAAAGCTAAGAATAGATATATCCTATTTAATTATTTCAATTTTCACTTTTTTACGTCCCCATTCACGTGCTTGCTTTTCTGTAGGAAATAGAACATCAATTTTGTTGCCTTTAATAGCCCCACCTGTATCTCCAGCAATTGCTTCACCGTATCCTTCAACACGAACTTTCGTTCCCAGTTTAATGACTTTAGGATCAACTGCAATTAACTTAATGTTAGGATTTTTCCCTATATCTATTCCAAACGCTGTAATTCTTTCATGTGGTGGACTACCTTCTACACTGTATGCAGTAGCTTCCACATAGAATTCTATACCTGTAGCTTCCGTACTTAAATTAACCCACTTGTCGCCTTCCCATGTTTTAATCTTTAACCATCCACTAGTTGTCCCATC
>NZ_JAKUEU010000224.1:0-873 GCF_022663075.1 Bacillus cereus group sp. BfR-BA-01441 | reverse complement strand
GGGGTTATTAGTACCAAAGGTGAAGTTATAAAACAGGTAGCAAAAGATGAAGGTATTGATCCAGTATTAATGTTAGCAATTATTATCGCTGAAACTGGCTGGGGGAAAAGTAGAGCTGTAATCGAACATAATAACCCAGCTGGTTTAATGGATGGTCATAGAATTAGAGATTATGCAACACTTGAAGATGGATTAAAAGCACAAGGGAGAACATTACATAACCTAATTATTGGTCGTCAATTATTTACAATTGAAACATTAGGTGCTGTTTATTCTCCTGTAGGTGCTGACAATGATCCATACGGAACAAATAGTGAATGGGTTCCAATGGTTACATCATTTGTAAAACAAGCTGGTGGTCTAACTATGAACTGTACAGCTAGTGATAATGCTGGTGGTATCAATGGTAATGTTGCTGTTGGTGAAAATGGTAAAATGAATTATTTTGATGCTGTAATTGGTGAAATGCTTCAATATCAAGGTTGGCCGTATGTTTGGGCTGGTGCTAATCCTAATATGGGATTTGATTGTTCTGGACTAATGCAATGGAACTTTGCTAAAGCTGGAATTAAACTTCCGCGTACAGCGATAGAACAATACAAAGCTACTGAGCGTATAGATCCTAAAGATGTAAAAGTCGGTGATTTAGTCTTTTATAAAGGAACTTACGGAGGGCCAAATCATATCTCGCACGTGGGAATCTATGTAGGGGATAACAAAATGTACGATTCAAATAGTAGTGGTATTGGTTATCATGATATTGGTTCTTACTGGCAACAACATTTTGCTGGATTTGGAAGAATAAAAGGATAATATAATCAGGAGGTTAATATGGGACGTTCAGAAAAGAAATCTTATAAGGGTGTTTATACT
>NZ_JAKUEU010000223.1:0-895 GCF_022663075.1 Bacillus cereus group sp. BfR-BA-01441 | reverse complement strand
CTGGTTTAACCTCTGGTTTTGCTTCTGATCCACCTTTTTGATTTACAGTTACAAATTGATTTGTAATGAATCCAACTTGGTTATTATACTTTACTTTGTACCAACCATTATCATCTTGCTCAATAACTTCTAGTTTGTATCCTTTATCTACAGCACCAATTACTTTTCCAGTCGCTAAATTGGGTAAAGTACGAATACGTACTCCATTACCATTTACCGTAAAATCATAATTATCCACATCTTTAATATGTAAATAATTCGCTGAAACAAACGCATCTTTTCCTTTAAAAGAAATTTTAGCCCAACCATCTTTAATAGAATCAGTTTCAACTGTTGAATCATATTGTAATAGTCCAACTTTTTTACTATCAATTGATGCACCTTCACGTACTTTTAATGGATCGGTTGTACTAAACGTTGAAGCCGAAGCCATAGATACATTTCCTACAAAGATACTTGTTGCTAAAACACATGCTGGAATTAACTTTTTGTTCGCTTTTTTCATTAGAATATCAACCTTTCTTCATTTGTTACATGATATATTAATATTTTACATTTACCATTATATGTTTTTTAATTAAATTTGTATAGATTGGAAATAAAGGCTTATAATGTAAAACTCTTAGAATCGCTCATATACACTTTTAACCTACAATAATACAAAACCATTAAAGTGTTTTTAGAAACGCCTGTCCAAGCCATTATAAGCCTTTAAATCCTATTTAAGATACAACTAGTTCTTCTGTTTCTCCACCTTCAATTGATTCTTCATCTTCAGTTGAAATTTGTTGACCATTTGTTTTTACAAAATCTTTCAATGAATCTACAAGTGTAGTAACCCTTCCTTTAATCTTTTCTGGTTTTTTAGATCCATTACCACCAAAGGATTTATATT
>NZ_JAKUEU010000222.1:0-898 GCF_022663075.1 Bacillus cereus group sp. BfR-BA-01441 | reverse complement strand
AAATGAACAAGGAATAATCGAAATTAACGACCTACGTCCTGGTGATTACCAATTTATCGAAACGAAAGCTCCGAAGCATTACGTTTTAGATGAAACACCAATCAAATTCACTATTGAAAAAGGACAGAAGAAAGCTATTTCTTTAACTGCTACAAATAGCTTAAAACAAGGTAGTATCGAATTACTTAAAGTTGATGATTTAAACACTCAAACAAAACTTGCCGATGCGGTATTTAATTTACTAGATCAAGATGGCAAAGTACTTAAAACAGATTTAAAAACAAACAGTGAAGGTAAAATCGTTATCGAAAACTTACGTCCTGGTACGTACCAATTCGTTGAAATAACGGCTCCTGAACACTATGATTTAGACAAAAAACCAATTATATTTACAATTGAAAAAAGCCAAAAAGATATTGCTACCGTTACTATGAAAAATAGTTTAACAAAAGGCGGCGTGGAACTTTCTAAAGTGGATGACGTCGATGGCACTACTCTTGAAGGCGCAGTATTTAAAATTGTGGATATGAATGGTACTGTAATTCGCAAAAATCTTGTTACGAATCAACAAGGTAAAATTAGCGTTTCTGACCTACGTCCTGGTGATTATCAATTCATCGAGACAACGGCTCCGAAACACTACGATTTAAACAAAGAGCCGATTCCATTCACAATTACAAAGAGCCAAGCTGATCCTATCTCCGTTACAGCTACAAATAGCTTAACGAAAGGCGCTGTGGAACTTTCTAAAGTGGATGATGTAGAGGGTACTGCTCTTAAAGATGCGGTATTTAAAATTACTGATCTGAATGGTAACGACATTCGTACTGAGCTTACAACAGATGTACACGGAAAAATTTCTGTTTCTGATTTACGTCCTGGGGACTATCAGTTTGTT
>NZ_JAKUEU010000221.1:0-949 GCF_022663075.1 Bacillus cereus group sp. BfR-BA-01441 | reverse complement strand
CATCATATGCATAGAAATCTCCCATGACACGTTCTTCCCCATTCAAGTTAATCCAAACTGGACCTTCCCATGTTTCAATCTTCCACCAGCCATTATCTCTTTTTTCCATGACTCCTACATTTTGAGCACCATACTCTGATCCGCCATTTGTTTTAGCTGAATTAAAAGATGGTTCTTTATACCCATAGAATGATTGATTCACATATTCTGAACTATTAGCAGCGTGAGTTATCATACTAAATGTCGAGATAGATAGAATAAAGAATAATAACATTACACCCTTTTTTAGCATATATTCTTTTCTCCCCTTTCAAATAATTTTATATTTCGATTATTACATTAACATATTTTACTTTATTTTTCTATATTTTTACTGTTAAATTTATCTTTATTTTCCATATTCTTTTATCTAAAGCTTTTGATTAAACTTCATTCAAAAATGACACCAAATAAAAAAACAGCTATCTTAGATAACTGTCTTTTCATTAAATCCAATTTAATTATTTTGAAAATCTAGCATATCCTAAGAAATGCTGCTGAGTATATGGACTGCTGATCTTACTTTTAATTACACCTGTTTTTACATCTGCGGCATGAATATATTCATCATTTCCTAAATATATACCTAAATGAGAAGGACCTTGCTTATATGTATTCTGTAAGAATACTAAATCTCCTGGTTGAGGATCACTTATTTTTGTAACCATTCCCCAGTATCCTGCAACACTTGTTCTCACAATGTTATATCCATTATTTTTAAATACGTAATAAATAAAGCCACTACAATCAAAGCCATTTGGTCCTGTTCCAGCTTCAACATACGGCTTTCCAAGTTGTTTTAAAGCTAAATCAATTACTCCAGAAGAACCAGAATCTGTTTGGTTGAGGTTCATCCACTTGTCGCCTTCCCATGTTTTAATCTTCAACCAGCCACTAGTTGTCCCATCTA
>NZ_JAKUEU010000220.1:0-962 GCF_022663075.1 Bacillus cereus group sp. BfR-BA-01441 | reverse complement strand
GTGGTTTGAATGAAAGAATTTACGGAGTCAATGCCGTTTGTCATTTTCTTTATGTCCGTAACTGTCCTCTTACAATCCTTTACGAATGAACGTGTAACAAATGGATTTTTGCTATTAGTTTTAATGAGCATGGTTGTTACAAATTCGGACAAGTTTATAAAACTATTAAATGAGGTGAGAGTATGACAAAAGTATTCGACATGATCGCGGGGATCGGGATGCTTATTGGTATTTATTTATTCCTAAGCAATGGTAGAGAAACGGTGTCGATCATCGAGGCTATGGGTAAAAATTCAATTGCAGGCATTAAAACATTACAAGGAAGATAGGAGGATTTTACATGGATTACAAACGCGACAATTTAAACCGTCACGCGTTCCAAGCATTGGACAAACCTGTATATGAACCTTCTATCAGATTGAATGTAGAGTTTGACGAATACCTCGGATCTTATGCCTTACTTGTAAAGCACACTGCAAAACAACCGAAAATGGTGGTTGCCGATCCAATAAAAGAGCCGTGGGAGAAAACACGACCAAACTTGCAAAACGAACAAATAAGACGAGAGGATTTCCCGCAAGGTTACTATTTTGGGAATCCAATTATGGGGGTGTAGGGAATGGCTGAATTCGAAAGACTAGACCCTCCTGCAAGTGGTGGGAGTGGCGGAAAACATAAACCGAAGTTTGACAAAAAACAAAAGATGCTATTACTAGGAGGCGGAGTTGCCGTCGTCCTAGTGGCTCTTTTTATGAATAAGGCAAAGCATAGTGGCGGATCGTCACAAGAAGCTGTAGAGGAAGAATTGAAGGATTACTATACAAACTATCCGACACTCGGAAGTCAAAATGCTGTTGTACAAGACGGAATGAACACACTTGTCGGGCGACAAGAAGAATTGCTTAATTCCATTTTAGAAATGCAAGGGAAGAAAGATCCTGCCGAACTAACAAAGATTTATG
>NZ_JAKUEU010000219.1:0-1022 GCF_022663075.1 Bacillus cereus group sp. BfR-BA-01441 | reverse complement strand
ATTTCTACTGAGCCTTTATCTACTAATTCGTTCTCTACTTTTAGTGATAAAACTTCTGTCATACCTTTTTTGATTTCGAATGATACTGGTTTCGCTAGTTTTTTATATCCTGGTAAGCTTTCTACCTCTACTAGCTTATATTTTCCTACTGGTAAATCTGAAATTGTTGCTTTTCCTTCTTTATCTGTTGTTACTTTTGTTACTACTTTATCTTTTTCATCTTGCACTTCGAATGTTACGCCCGCTAATACTGCGCCACTTTCTTTGTCTACTTTTGTAATCTCTACTGAACCTTTATCTAACAGTTCGTTCTCTACTTTCAATGATAAAACTTTCGTCATACCTTTTTTGATTTCAAATGATACTGGTTCCGTTAATTTTTTGTAACCTGGTAAGCTCTTCGTCTCTACTAATTTGTATTTTCCTACTGATAGATCTGAAACGTTTGCTTTTCCATCTTTATCTGTCGTTACTTCTGTTACTACTTTGCCTTTGTCGTCTTGTACTTCGAAGACTACGCCTTCTAATGCTTTTTGACTATCTTTATCTACTTTTGTTACTTCCACATTTCCCTTGTCTAACATTTCGTTTTCTACTGTTAAAGCAAGAGATTTTGTCATGCCTTTTTCAATTTGGAAAGTAATCGGATCTACTAATTGTTTATACCCTTTTGGTGCCTTTACTTCTACTAACTTGTATGTGCCGACTGATAAATTAGTAACTTGTGCTTGTCCTTTTTTATCTGTCGTTATTTTAGCGACTACTTGTCCTGCTTCATCTTGAATCTCAAATACTGCATCAGCTAAAGCATCTTTATTTTCTTTATCTACTTTTGTAATTTCTACATTTCCTGTATCCACTAATTCATTTTCTACTGTTAGCTTTAGCGCTGTTACTCTACCCTTTTCAATTTCGAATGAAATTGGCTTTTCTAGTGGTTTGTATCCTGCCGGTGTTTCTACTTCTACTAACTCATACTTTCCAATAGGTAAATCTGAAACGTTTGCTTTTCCTTCTTTATC
>NZ_JAKUEU010000218.1:0-1026 GCF_022663075.1 Bacillus cereus group sp. BfR-BA-01441 | reverse complement strand
GTAGCGAAACCAGGGAAATATTATCTGAATGTGTATAAATTTGATGATAAAAATGGTGAATATTCACTATTAGTAAAATAAATTCATTTCCGATATGTATACGAGAGTTGTTTTTTAGGAGGAGTCTGTCACGATAGGCACCTCCTATTTTTTTATGGTCTCTGTCACAAGGTAATAATAAAAACAGAAACGTTTTCGTTAGATAGAGGGAATTGTCTTAATTGGAGTTCTTTTTCAAGAGGAATAAGAAGACCTTGTTTTTCTGTGAAAATTTGAATGTTTTTAAATGATAATTTTGATACAAAGATAGATTCATTCTTGTTTATAATAAACATTTGGACATTATGATGTTATGTAATATAGAAGTTACACTACATTAGAAGAAAACAAATAAGGGAGAGAGGATACTATGACGAGATTTACGAATCAGCACGTAGAAAACTCAATTTTAGAAGAGGATGTAGAGCTTTTAAAAGTTATGGCACACCCAATGCGTTTGAAACTGATCAGTGGGCTTTCAAAACATAAAACACTAAATGTAACCCAAATGACCGAAATTTTAAATATTCCACAATCAACAGTTTCCCATCTCTTATCTAAAATGAGAGGGAAAGTTCTAAGAGGAAATCGTTAAGGATTAGAAATCTACTATAGCATCGAAAATCAAAAAGCAGAAGAAATTATGGGATTATTAGGAACGATACAATAAAATATTAGGCCTATCATTTCAAAAGTCATTTATTAATTTTTCAAGTAATAATCACTTTAATCCAATGATATCATTATCTAAAATATGTTACGATTTAAACGGAGAGGGGAAAATAAGAAAATGATTTTGGCTTAATATATTCTATTATAAGAAAGAAAAAGTATAACTCTTCTTTCTCGTAATATAAAGAAGAGTTATACTTTTTCTTTTGATTCCGATGTTCAAATAACTCCAAATGATAAAATTTAACTAGACGCACAAATTGGGACAAGAAAGCGTAGCGTTTGATTAAAATTTAGGGTTTTAAGGATTTCAAG
>NZ_JAKUEU010000217.1:0-1044 GCF_022663075.1 Bacillus cereus group sp. BfR-BA-01441 | reverse complement strand
GTCGAGTGACTCTGCGCCGAAAATGTACCGGGGCTAAATACACCACCGAAGCTGCGGATTGATACCAATGGTATCAGTGGTAGGGGAGCGTTCTAAGGACAGTGAAGTCAGACCGGAAGGACTGGTGGAGTGCTTAGAAGTGAGAATGCCGGTATGAGTAGCGAAAGACGGGTGAGAATCCCGTCCACCGAATGCCTAAGGTTTCCTGAGGAAGGCTCGTCCGCTCAGGGTTAGTCAGGACCTAAGCCGAGGCCGACAGGCGTAGGCGATGGACAACAGGTTGATATTCCTGTACCACCTCTTTATCGTTTGAGCAATGGAGGGACGCAGAAGGATAGAAGAAGCGTGCGATTGGTTGTGCACGTCCAAGCAGTTAGGCTGATAAGTAGGCAAATCCGCTTATCGTGAAGGCTGAGCTGTGATGGGGAAGCTCCTTATGGAGCGAAGTCTTTGATTCCCCGCTGCCAAGAAAAGCTTCTAGCGAGATAAAAGGTGCCTGTACCGCAAACCGACACAGGTAGGCGAGGAGAGAATCCTAAGGTGTGCGAGAGAACTCTGGTTAAGGAACTCGGCAAAATGACCCCGTAACTTCGGGAGAAGGGGTGCTTTCTTAACGGAAAGCCGCAGTGAATAGGCCCAAGCGACTGTTTAGCAAAAACACAGCTCTCTGCGAAGCCGTAAGGCGAAGTATAGGGGGTGACACCTGCCCGGTGCTGGAAGGTTAAGGAGAGGGGTTAGCGTAAGCGAAGCTCTGAACTGAAGCCCCAGTAAACGGCGGCCGTAACTATAACGGTCCTAAGGTAGCGAAATTCCTTGTCGGGTAAGTTCCGACCCGCACGAAAGGTGTAACGATTTGGGCACTGTCTCAACCAGAGACTCGGTGAAATTATAGTACCTGTGAAGATGCAGGTTACCCGCGACAGGACGGAAAGACCCCGTGGAGCTTTACTGTAGCCTGATATTGAATTTTGGTACAGTTTGTACAGGATAGGCGGGAGCCATTGAAACCGGAGCGCTAGCTTCGGTGGAGGCGCTGGTGGGATA
>NZ_JAKUEU010000216.1:0-1063 GCF_022663075.1 Bacillus cereus group sp. BfR-BA-01441 | reverse complement strand
TTCATTTTACGATTCCTCTATTTCTATATTCATTTTATCCCGTTATACGGGCCCATAATATCCCCACGTACATGAAAGAACCTAAAGTGGTGGATACAGTGTACCCAAAATCAATTCGAGACACCTATAAACCTCTTAAATTATAAGAGGTGCCACTCATATTAAAATATATATTGCATAATAAAGCAACCCAAATGGACTACTAAACTTGACATGTCATCAGAAAGACAACAATTTGTAAAATATGTGACTTTTTCAAAACACTATCCCTCAGTATCTTACTATACCACACAAAAAGAAAGTGGTATTTTTTTGTACTTTTTACTTTATTTACATCAATAAAAAAAGAGCACATCCGACAGAATGTGCTCTTTCTATACTCTTTATATTACTTTTCGTTCTCTTCTTTTTCTTTATCAAACCATAACAGCTCATCGTTATCAACTTCACCATTATAATTGATTAAAATTTCTTCTCCTGCTTTTATATCCTTATAAGCATAGAAGTTAAACGTATGGTTCTCGAAGACAATATCATACGTTGCATTCGGTGTATATGAATGATTAAATAACATACCGTATCCTAAAAGGATTGCCGTATGATTGATTCCATACTCAAATGCGTAGTCAGCAAGTAATGTTTTCTCAATATGTTCATGCTGTTCATTCGGATAAGAGATAACTGGTGCTGCGTGTATCAACTCACCTTTTTTAATATCACGAGTTGCAAATACACCTCTATTAAATTCTCCATCACTAAGTTCAGAAGTCTTAACTTCGATCATATGCGTCACCTATTTAATTCTTTCTTTGAAGTATTTTAATTCCGCTATTAGCTGAATTTTATCTCCTTAAGCTTGGCAGAAAACGCGCAGAAAAGCAATTAAATTCCTATCAAGTATTCGTTTCAATGAAAAAAGAGCACATCATTTGTGCTCTTTCCAAGCAATATTACTTTTCTAAAATATCTTCTAACAACTTCACTTGCTCGCTAACAGTTTGTAACGTCTTCACTGACGTATCATTTCGATGTTTTTCTTCTTCCACACTCGCTAGCACTTCTT
>NZ_JAKUEU010000215.1:0-1095 GCF_022663075.1 Bacillus cereus group sp. BfR-BA-01441 | reverse complement strand
ATCAACTTTAGTTAATTCAACTGCGCCTTTAGTTAAGCTGTTAGTAGCAGTAACAGAGGCGATTTTTTCTTGTCCTTTTTTAACTGTGAACTTAATAGGTGTTTTGTTTAAGTCATAGTGTTCAGGAGCTTTCGTTTCGATAAACTCATAGTCTCCTGGCGGTAATTCATCCACAACTAAACGGCCGTTTTTATCAGTAGTTAAATCGGTACGAACATCGTGTCCATCCTTATTAACAATTTTAAATACTGCACCTTCAAGTGTTGTGTTTTGCTTGGCATCATCAACTTTAATTAACTCAACACTACCTTCCGTTAAGCTATTAATAGCTGTAACGAAGACATGCTTTGTTTGACTTCTTTCGATTGTGAACTTAATTGGTTCTTCATTTAAGTCGTAATGTTTAGGAGCTTTTGTTTCAATAAATTGATAGTCTCCTGGTTGTAAGTCTTTAGCGATGATTTTTCCGTCTTTATTGGTAACTAAATTCGTACGAATGTCGTTACCGTTCAGATCAGTAATTTTAAATACCGCACCTTCTAGCATTTCTTTCTTATCTATAGAGTCAACTTTCGTTAATTCCACGCCACCTTTTGTTAGGCCATTCTTAGCAGTAACAGAAGCGTGAGTTAGTTGACTTCTTTCGATAGTGAAGCTAATAGGTGTTTTATTTAAATCGTAATCTTTCGGAGCTTTCGTTTCAATGAATTGATAGTCTCCTGGGCGTAAGTTCGTAGCAGTAATCTTACCATCTTTATCAGTAGTTAAATCAGTGCGAACAATTTTACCTTTCGCATCGATGATGTTAAACACTGCATCAGAAAGTTTTGTATCTGGATTTATATCATCCACTTTTACTAATTCTACAGCACCCTCAGTTAAGCTATTTGTAGCAGTAACTTGGAGCTTTTCTTTTTGGCTTTTCTTAATTGTAAACTTAATAGGTGTACTATCTAATTTATAGTGTTCAGGAGCTTTCGTTTCAACAAACTGATAGTCCCCAGGACGTAAATCAGAAACAGAAATTTTTCCGTGTACATCTGTTGTAAGCTCAGTACGAATGTCGTTACCATTCAGATCAGTAATTTTAAATAC
>NZ_JAKUEU010000214.1:0-1095 GCF_022663075.1 Bacillus cereus group sp. BfR-BA-01441 | reverse complement strand
AAAACAGGTGAAATGCAGATAGGTATAGGGAAATTAGTAGATGGGTCAGGCAAAGTAACAAATGGTTTAAATACACTAAATAGCAAAACAGGTGAAATGCAGATAGGTATAGGGAAATTAGTAGATGGGTCAGGCAAAGTAACAGATGGTTTACACGTATTAAATAGCAATGCAGGTATCGGAAAATTAGTAGATGGATCAGGCAAAGTAACAGATGGTTTACATGCATTAAATAGCAATGCAGGTATTGGGAAACTAGTAGATGGATCAGGCAAAGTAACAGACGGTTTAAATACGTTAAATAGTAAAACGGGTGAGTTGCGTGATGGATCTGAGAAAGTGACCGGTGGCTTGAACAAATTAGTAAGTAAATCCGGTGAATTAAAAACAGGAACAACGGATCTATCAAATGGTATGGGAAAACTTGTTGAAGGGCAAAGCCAATTAGAGGAAGGTTCTCAAGCGATCCAAAAGGGATTGCAAGAGTTAAATAGTAACGTACAAAAGTCTGCTGCAGGCTTAGAGGAAATGCAGTCGAAAGTTCCTTCTATATTGAATACAGTAAATGAAAAAATAGATGGAGCTGGGGCGAATGTAAATCAGTTAAATGAACTTACACAATCAACAGCAGGAGATGCAAAAAATGCAGCACAAGATGTAGCGAATTTACAAAAGCAAATTGAAAGTTTACCAAAAGAATATCAAGAGCAGTTACAGCCATTCGTAACAAGTGCTGTAAAAAGTACAGCGACAGTTCAGCAAAAAGCTGCCGGAGTAGCAGGTGGAACAAATAAATTAAATGAAGAAGTGAAACAACTAAAAGGTGAAATACATCAAACAACAAATGGGTTGCAAAAAAACTTACCAAATCCAGCAGGGATAAAAACTCTAGCAGGTGCTATTGAGAAACTAACGAGCGCACAAAATGAATTTGTTAGTAAGTTTCATGGATTTGGTGAGGGATTAGATAATGCAAAAATAGGTGCCGATAAATTAAAAGATGGATCAGTTCAATTAATTGATGGAGTAACGCAATTGCAAAGTGGCTCTGGAAAAGTGACAGCAGGATTAGGTCAATTATCTGCAGGAGTAAAT
>NZ_JAKUEU010000213.1:0-1179 GCF_022663075.1 Bacillus cereus group sp. BfR-BA-01441 | reverse complement strand
TCCGGATTGGCGTACAAATGTTATTTTATTTGCTTTTCTTGTAAACTCTGATAACTGTTCACCAGGTTTTAAACGAATTGTCATGTTCTTACCGGACAGTAAATTCGGATTCAAGGTATTATCATCAAAGTTTAGGAATAGATCGGTGTCACCTTCATTCACTAAGTACGAGAATTTAATGACGTCACCCACGTTACATATATAATTACCCGTCCCGATCATCGCTTCGAAATAGAAATGACTGGCACGAACAGGGTCATTCGTAACCTGTACAGGTGGCATACTCGCAATAGAAACCCCACCTTCTACGTTTACACTTCCGATATGACTTGTACCTTCAGCAAGTGGCGGTAGTTTCGTGACACCTACGTTACCAATCATATTTGTACCCGATGGTAATGTTTTAAACTCAATTGGAACGGTAGGCATTTCCGTCACAACTACTTTTCCTAGATTGTTATTTCCGGCAGGAAGCGCGCTTGAGAATCCTTTTACAATGACGTTTCCATCCGTAGCACCACCGCCACCCCCGCCACTTGTACCACTTGCACTATTAGCAAGTACAGCCGGGTTAAATGGTTCGTTGAATGTCGTTAAAATGATACGCGCCGTGACGTCACTATCATTGTAAATTTCGATTTGGGAAGATCCTTCTTTTCTTGCTAGGATGTTGCGTCCATTACTTGGAACCATTAATTCATATTCGTGTGGACTTGGTAGAACGCGCACACCCGCGTATAACGTCGCTACAGACAAATTATTAATGTCATAGTGATTTGGTTTTGTATCTTCAAACACATGTGTATATGCCATTCTAGGCGGTAATGTGAGCGTGACCTCGCGCCATGTATTATCCTTTGTCATATTCTCAACTCCTTAAAATACTTTTACTTTTATATCCGGGAAAGCTTGGAAAAAGAAATATATAGCTACGATCAGAAAGACAAGAATCATAACAGCTCGAACGATTCCAACAAATGCACTCGTGATAAATCCTTTGTCGGAATTTGGGGAAGCCGTCCCTGTACTTAGGGAACCGCCACCGTCACCCGTTGGTCGATCAATCAATGTTTTATCGCCTACGTACATCTTTCCGGCTTGGTGTTTTCCCTCTTGCCACCCGACGTGTACATGATCGTAGTGTCCAGCGGTTTGCCATAACACTTCTGTAAAGAGCGG
>NZ_JAKUEU010000212.1:0-1213 GCF_022663075.1 Bacillus cereus group sp. BfR-BA-01441 | reverse complement strand
AATTAATCAAACGTTTGTTTAAGCTGTATGTTCGGTAGAAAGAAACTCCTGTAGTTCAAAGGTTAAGAAAGAAAATGGAGAATTAATCAAACGCTTGTTTAAGATATATGTTTGGTGCAGAATCTAAAAAATTTATATATTTATTTTTTTCTTAACAAATGGCGGAAAAATAAGAAAAATTCGCAGGATTATTAAAAATTATCACGAAATAAGTAAAAGTTTAGCGAATAATGGTTTGAAATAATAAAACGTTTTCTATATGATAAAGGTAAAGGTTAGTAAAAAAGTAGGTGAATTTATGACAGTAACATTTTATTCATATCCAAAGTGTGGCACATGTCAAAAGGCAAAGAAATGGTTTGAGGCAAACGATGTAGCATATGAGATGATTCATATTGTTGAAAATCCACCATCAAAAGAAGATTTACGTAATTTACATGAAAAAAGTGAATTACCATTAAAAAAATTCTTTAATACAAGTGGAATGCGTTACCGTGAACTTGGTCTAAAAGATAAGTTGAAAGATGCAAGCGAAGACGAAATGTATGAGCTTTTAGCATCTGATGGCATGTTGATTAAACGTCCAATTGTAACAGATGGAACGAATGTAACACTTGGTTTTAACGAAGAGCAGTTTGAAAGTGTGTGGAAAAAGTACCAATAAGGTATTTTTACATAATTAATACATTCACTGGAGGTACAGTCATGAGCATTCCAAATAATTTACGTTACTCTGAAGAACACGAATGGGTAAAAACTGAAGGTAATGAAGTTGTTATCGGTATCACTCACTTTGCACAAGGTGAGCTAGGCGATATCGTATTCGTTGAACTTCCTGAAGTAGGTGCAACAATCGAAGCTAACGAGCCATTCGGAAGCGTAGAATCTGTTAAAACAGTTTCTGAGTTATACGCACCTGTAAGCGGTAAAGTTGTAGCAGTAAACGAAGAATTAAGTGACCAACCAGAACTTGTTAACGAATCTCCATACGAGGGTGCATGGATGGTTAAAGTTGAACTTTCTGATGCAAGCCAAGTTGAGAAGTTATTAACTGCAGAAAAATATGCAGAAATGACAAACCAAGACTAATTATAGTCGACTAAAGGACAGCCTTTGTGCTGTCCTTTTTTATTTTTTGTGAAATAATGAAATTCAAGTTATATGTAAATAAATAAGCTATTATGAGAAAAACTGTTTTGTGGTAAGGTTTCAT
>NZ_JAKUEU010000211.1:0-1233 GCF_022663075.1 Bacillus cereus group sp. BfR-BA-01441 | reverse complement strand
GTAATATTATAATTCTTCTAACCATATTCCACTATTCGGAAACTCTTGATTCAATCTATCAATGACCGCTTGCGCTTCTTCTCGACTTCCATAGTCTCCTAAAAGGATTCTGTGGGCGTTTCCTGCTAGGCAAGCTATCCAACATCCATGACCTGGTAATATCTCGTTTACACGCTTTTTAACACCTGCCAACCAATCAAAACTATCAAAGTCACCGAAGTTTACACGGTAATACTTGTCTGCTTTTGCCGTTGGTAACGGCTGATAGTTCGTTAGATTCACACCTGTAACACTTTGCACAATCGCGCGACATAACGGTTCAAATCGTTGTTCGTAGGCTTGCATGTTACCCGGATTGTTTAAGAATGCAACCTCTATTAAAATAGCAGGGGCATTTGTCCCATTCAGAACCGCTAATTCCTTCCCTTGCTTCGCTCCGCGGTTTGCGATACCTAGTGCACCCGCTACAGCTTCGCTCACTTTAGAAGCTAAATTATATTGGTCGTAATACCAAACCTCAACGCCACCTTTTTCTGATGTAGCTTGGTTGAAGTGGATCGCCACGTCTACACGATCTCTCGTATGACTATTACAATTTGCTATGATGTTGTTTAAGTTCTGGCGTTGTGTGCGCCCGTCGTTGTCTGTAGTGATTGCATAATGAATCCCGTTCTCTTCGCATAATTCAGCGATTCTTTGCACGACTCGTCTTGTTTCGACTTCCTCTTTATACCCGTTTGCATGTGCCCCCGTAACATAATAATTATGTCCCGCGTGAAAAGTTTTTAATTGACCCATTTTACATTCCTCCTATAGTTTCCCATGTCCCACTTATATTGGTTATGGTTCTGTCTTTGTTATTGTTTATACGAAGTCCTAATTGAATTAACTCACCGTGAATTGAGATAACGATTGGAATACTTGCAAAGCTACCATCATCTTTTAAATAACAAGCTGCTAACACTGTTTCCCTGACAGGCTCGTAACCCGTGGGTACTTTCCCTATGACCTGATACGGGCCATCTTTACCGTGAAGGACAGCTCCTGTTAACGTGGCGATATCGGCACGTTTTGTAAAAGATAATGGATTTTCTGAATGAAACCACCCTTCTCTCAAATCAACGTTTATTCTATTTGTGACTACCTTTTTCATGTAGGTATCGTTTGCTTTCACTTCCGTTAACAAACGTCGACCGCCTTCATATACGCCTTGTGTGTCACCTGTTACACTTG
>NZ_JAKUEU010000210.1:0-1318 GCF_022663075.1 Bacillus cereus group sp. BfR-BA-01441 | reverse complement strand
GCGAGAGAACCTTAGCCAGTCAGAGCTAAACGAGCCGTCTACACTTTTAATTTCAAAAGACAAAAACAGGTAGTTGCAAAATGAAGTTAGCCTTGTTATAATTTCATCATATGTGTTTCATCAATATAGTTGTGTATGCAGCTGAAGATGAAAAACTCTGTTTCGAAAATGATTCAGGGCGGAAGGAGATGAAAAGAATGAAAGCAGGAATTCACCCAGATTACAAGAAAGTTGTATTCATGGACACAAACACAGGCTTCAAATTCTTAAGCGGATCTACTAAAGGATCTAACGAAACTGTTGAGTGGGAAGATGGTAACACTTATCCATTACTAAAAGTTGAGATCAGTTCTGATTCTCACCCATTCTACACTGGACGTCAGAAGTTTGCTACTGCAGACGGACGCGTTGACCGCTTCAATAAGAAATACGGTCTTAAGTAATAAAAACATAAAACAGGCAAGTGTATGTATTCGCTTGTCTGTTTTTTTTGCGAAAATATTATACCTTTACCCTACTTTTAACTGAAAAGTAGATGAAAGGAGAGCTTCATGTACTTAATAAATCAAAATGGCTGGATTGAAGTGATTTGCGGTAGTATGTTTTCTGGCAAGTCAGAAGAGCTAATCCGCCGTGTGCGCCGTACGCAATTTGCAAAACAACATGCAATTGTATTTAAACCATGTATTGATAATCGATATAGTGAAGAAGATGTTGTATCACATAACGGATTAAAGGTAAAAGCAGTTCCTGTTTCAGCTTCAAAGGATATATTTGAACATATTACAGAAGAGCTGGATGTTATTGCAATCGATGAGGTGCAATTTTTTGATGGGGACATTGTGGAAGTGGTGCAAGTATTGGCAAATCGTGGCTATCGTGTCATTGTAGCTGGTTTAGACCAAGATTTCCGTGGTCTACCATTTGGACAAGTTCCTCAGCTGATGGCGATTGCTGAACATGTGACAAAACTACAAGCAGTATGTTCTGTATGTGGATCTCCAGCAAGTCGTACACAACGATTAATTGATGGAGAACCAGCGGCATTTGATGATCCAATTATTTTAGTTGGAGCTTCAGAATCGTATGAACCACGTTGTCGTCATTGTCATGCAGTACCTGCAAACAAAGATAAGTAAAACTCGCTGCGCAAGGCGGGTTTTTTTCAAAATAGAGAGAATGAGCGGTGTGAGCCGCTTGCGCTTTTAAATATATCTAGTTCCGGTGGCTAGCTCTTCGCATCTAAGAACCTTCCGCCCGAAAGGTAAAAAGCACCTTTAGGTCGAAAGAACCTTAGTTGGTCAGAGCTGAAAGAGCC
>NZ_JAKUEU010000209.1:0-1329 GCF_022663075.1 Bacillus cereus group sp. BfR-BA-01441 | reverse complement strand
TATGAATTGTTTATTTAATTCACAAAAAATTCATACAAAACTATATCACTATTTCATTCTTCCACATCATACCAGAAATATGGCGAAAAATGAAGAGAAATAGAGTATTATGAAGAAAATCCATTTAATATCATAGTATAATAAATGGATTTTTCTGTATACTCAATTATATATTGAATATACATTGAGTATATGTTATCTTATAATAAATTTCAAATGATTTATTTTGAGTTTACCTATGCATAGGTTGTTTTTGATAGTAAGATATATTCAGAGCTACATATTGTGACAAAATACTATGAAAAAAGGCAAAAAAAAGACCATCAATTTGTTGTTAGATTTCCACGTCAGTCAACAAATTAATGGATCATTGGTAGTTGTTGTAAAAGAAAAAACATACTTTGTTGTTAATTCCTATAAATAAGATAACATAATTTTTATTTTTAGAAAAGTATAAAAGTGAAATGTTTTTTCTTCTACCTTCTATCATAAGTAGGAGGAAATTTTATGGTAGAGACTAATTCGTTTAATACCGCTAATCTTAGCAAAATAACATCAAAAAAGCTCCCATATGAGGTAATACCGCGTGAATTACTTCAAGCACCAGAACATATAGATATGAGCTTAGAAGCATTAGGACTTCTTTTAAATTTAAAGTCATATAAGGATGATTGGATAATTCGAAAAACAGAACTATATCATCGTTATCCATTTAACAAAGAGAAAAGCATAAGAAAATGTTGGAAAGAACTAGAAGGATGTAATTATGCAAAAGAAATAAAGGTTCGTGAAGGTAGTAAATACACACATCATTATTTCTTTGATATTGTCCCATTTGATTCTAATAGTATTAGCATTTCTGAAAGTGGATCTATGGCTTCTTTTATCGGCAACCAATTCCACTTACCAAATAATTCAGTTCAATATAATAATAGGTTTGAAGATGCATTTGAAATGTTACCTAGAGAACTATTACAATCTAAGGATTTAAGTTTGCAAGCTATTGGGCTTTTATGTCACTTAATCTCTTATCCTGAAAGTTATCAATTACAAAGAAAAGAATTATACTCTAGGTTTAAAAAGAACAAGCGTGTATCTGTTAATACAATCTTAGAAGAACTAATTGAAAATCGTTATTTTCTCCAATTTAAAAAAAGAAATGGAAAAAAAGATGATACAAGATATTTTTATAGAACTACACCTTTTAGTGATAGCGAAATTAATGAAATTGAATCTATTATTGAAACAAAAAATGTAGTTAGTTTTGCACTTGGTAAAAGAAAACCTGATACAGATAAAAAAGTGGGGACTTCCAAATCAACACCCCAA
>NZ_JAKUEU010000208.1:0-1342 GCF_022663075.1 Bacillus cereus group sp. BfR-BA-01441 | reverse complement strand
TAATGATGGCAGAGAGGTCACACCCGTTCCCATACCGAACACGGAAGTTAAGCTCTCTAGCGCCGATGGTAGTTGGGACCTTGTCCCTGTGAGAGTAGGACGTTGCCAGGCAAATGGAGGATTAGCTCAGCTGGGAGAGCACCTGCCTTACAAGCAGGGGGTCGGCGGTTCGATCCCGTCATCCTCCACCATTTAGCCGACTTAGCTCAATTGGTAGAGCAACTGACTTGTAATCAGTAGGTTGGGGGTTCAAGTCCTCTAGTCGGCACCAGAAATCATGGCGGTTGTGGCGAAGTGGTTAACGCACCGGATTGTGGCTCCGGCATTCGTGGGTTCGATTCCCATCAGTCGCCCCATTTTTCTTAAATAAATTAATATGCGGGTGTGGCGGAATTGGCAGACGCACCAGACTTAGGATCTGGCGCCTTTGGCGTGGGGGTTCGACTCCCTTCACCCGCACTTTTAATTAAATAACTCATACATGTCTTGCGGAAGTAGTTCAGTGGTAGAATACAACCTTGCCAAGGTTGGGGTCGCGGGTTCGAATCCCGTCTTCCGCTCCAATTTTCAATATGACATGCCGGGGTGGCGGAACAGGCAGACGCACAGGACTTAAAATCCTGCGGTGGGTGACCACCGTGCGGGTTCGACCCCCGCCCTCGGCACCATATGCGCCCGTAGCTCAATTGGATAGAGCGTTTGACTACGGATCAAGAGGTTAGGGGTTCGACTCCTCTCGGGCGCGCTTTTATTAACGGGAAGTGGCTCAGCTTGGTAGAGCACCTGGTTTGGGACCAGGGGGTCGCAGGTTCAAATCCTGTCTTCCCGATATTCCTAAAAAACATGGGGCCTTAGCTCAGCTGGGAGAGCGCCTGCCTTGCACGCAGGAGGTCAGCGGTTCGATCCCGCTAGGCTCCACTTAAATTAATATCATTTATGGCGGTGTAGCTCAGCTGGCTAGAGCGTACGGTTCATACCCGTGAGGTCGGGGGTTCGATCCCCTCCGCCGCTACCATAAAGGACCTTTAGCTCAGCTGGTTAGAGCAGACGGCTCATAACCGTCCGGTCGTAGGTTCGAGTCCTACAAGGTCCACCATTAGACGTATATATCTCGGAGGTATACCCAAGTTCGGCTGAAGGGATCGGTCTTGAAAACCGACAGGCGGCGAGAGTCGCGCGGGGGTTCGAATCCCTCTACCTCCTCCATTTTTTCTAAAGTAAATATTTTATCATCGCGGGGTGGAGCAGCACGGTAGCTCGTCGGGCTCATAACCCGAAGGTCGCAGGTTCAAATCCTGTCCCCGCAACCAAATGGTCCCGTGGTGTAGTGGTTAACATGCCT
>NZ_JAKUEU010000207.1:0-1363 GCF_022663075.1 Bacillus cereus group sp. BfR-BA-01441 | reverse complement strand
TCAGGTTTAACCTCTGGTTTTACCTCTTTGAACTTCACTGTTTGTCCCATATCTTCAATATCAGAGTGAATTGCTACTAAGACATCATTTTGATATAACTCTTCAAATACTACTACTTCTTTACCTTGTAGTTCAGAAGCGTTAAATGTGAAGTCTAGGATAATAAAACCATCTTTATTTTTCGCTGTAAACTTAGCTTCTGATGTAACTTCTTTACCATTAATTTTTAATGGTTTGTTTGTAGATTTATCCATTAGTTTACCTTTTACAACATACTCTTTCCCTACGATTAAGTCTTTGTATTCCACTTTATCTTGGATAGTTACAGATTCATTTGCATCTAATTCTTTAGATCCGTCAGCTTTGTTTGTAGCTGTTGTTTTCACAGAAGGTTTAACAAACTTCACTGTTTGACCTTTATCTTCAATATCAGCATGTGTTGTAACGATTTTTTCATCTTTTAGTAATTCTTCAAATACTACAACTTCTTTGTCTTCTAAACCAGTTGCATCAAATGTGAAGTCTAATGTAATAGATCCACTCGCTTTTTTAGGTGTAAATTTAGTTTCTGATGTAACTTCTTTACCATTTACAAGTAAAGGTTTGTTAGTTGATTTATCCATTAACTTTCCTTTTAAAGTGTACTCTTTCCCTACTTGTAGATCTTTGTATTCCACTTTATCTTGGATAGTTACAGATTTAGACGTATGCATTTCTTTTGTATTGTCAGTTTTATCACTGGCTGTAGTTTTTATTGATGGAATTTTTTCATCTTCCACTTTCTTTTTGATGATTTTACCATTCTCTAATATTTCGAAATTAAAGACAGTCTCATTAATGAAATAACCTTCTGGAGCGCTGATTTCTTTAAATGTGTATTTTCCAAATGGTAATTTCTCAAATGTTGCTTTTCCTTTTTCGTCAGTAGTTTTTTCTACCACCATTTCGCCTTTTTCGTTGATAATCTGGAATTTAGCATTTGAAAGTGGTTTGCTGTCTGCTATATCTACTTTAGTGATTTCTAAAGTACCAGTGATACCTTTATTTGTTGCTGTTAGTTCAATAGTTTGTCCATTTTCTTTTACTTCAAATGGAATTTCTTTTTTATCAAGTACATAGCCTGTAGGTGCTTCTTTTTCAACGAATTTATAGCTTCCATACACTAAATTTTCAACAGCAATTTCACCATTTTCATTTGTTGTATATTCCCCTACTTTTTCGTTTGTAGCATCAAATAACTCGTACACCGCGCCTTTTAACTTAGTACCTTCATTATCAGCATCTACTTTAACTAATTTTACATTACCCTTAATTACTTTATTTGTAACAGTGAACGGCAATGTTTTAGCGTTCTCTTCAATAC
>NZ_JAKUEU010000206.1:0-1376 GCF_022663075.1 Bacillus cereus group sp. BfR-BA-01441 | reverse complement strand
TGTTTTATCGCCTACGTACATCTTTCCGGCTTGGTGTTTTCCCTCTTGCCACCCGACGTGTACATGATCGTAGTGTCCAGCGGTTTGCCATAACACTTCTGTAAAGAGCGGTGACGTTTTCGCCCATTTTGCAAATTCGTCCATTTTATCTTTCGAACCCGCGAAGTCCATAGCCATGCCCTGGGAATGGCTATCCGGTCTCCCGCTCGGTCCGGTAGAACCGGGGCGGTACCCGCTTGTGAATCGTAAACCAAGGGATAACGCCTTATCATAAACTTGCTTCAGCTTGTCGTTTAGTTTGAGTCCCTGTAGATCCGCCATTCGTAGCACCGCCTTTCGGTTTTACTTTTTTATATCCCTTGGATCGTGAGGATGACTTTGTAACTTTCTTTGCTCCACTCTTTGCTGTAGCTTCCACTTGCGGGAATGCCTTGGCAAAAAACAGAACACAAGCCACAAAAGCCAATAGAATAAGCAAGGCACGAATGACGCCATTAGCGACACTTGTGAATATTCCACGTTTATCACTCCCTCCACCGGCTGGAACGCTTCCTTCTCCGGTGTATGGCGTCCCGTCGTCATACTTGTCTAATCCATTTTGTTTAATGATAGAAATCAGTTGCCCCGCATAGTTCGGATCGGTAGCATATCCGCCCGCCTTGATCCCACGTGCAAAATCTTCGTATGTCTTCGCATTTTTCAATTGAGAAGCATAGCGCGGTGTTTGTAAGAGTCGTGCGTGATCAGCCATCGACTCATAGTAGCTGTTGTATTTCCGGAATCCAGAAACACGACCACCGCCCGCGTCATATTCTTGTGACCATACAGTATGAGTTCCGGCAGGTCCAACACCTTTGATGCCGAATAGATTCTTTGCGTTGTAGGCAAGCCCGGACATTCCGCCGGGATTGCTACCACTAGATTCGAAGACCATTTGACCTAGAATAATAGAAGCGGGTATTCCTGTTTCTTTTTGAATTCTTTGGGCGTCATTTATGAATGGTCTAACATCTAGAGCCATTAATTAATAACTCCTAGAATGTGCGCCATAGCTTGGTGCGTCTTGAGTTTTTACTTTCCCAACTTCCATTCCGCCCCATTGTTTGTCTTGGACACCTTTTTTCACAAGATCAGCCATTTCTTGACGATCTTTCCCATACGCTTCTACAACATAGTAATCCTTTGCGCCCGCCCATCCATCTTTAATAAATTGTTTTCTGACATACGTCGTACTTGCTCCGGAATTAATTAAATATTGTTGACGCTTTAATGCTTCGTCACTGTTGTCAAACGTGACATAAATCTTTGTTAGTTCGGCAGGATCTTTCTTCCCTTGCATTTCTAAAATGGAATTAAGCAATTCTTCTTGTCGCCCG
>NZ_JAKUEU010000205.1:0-1462 GCF_022663075.1 Bacillus cereus group sp. BfR-BA-01441 | reverse complement strand
CAAAGGCTCCAACTTATTACGATGTAAATGTAGAACCAATTGAATTTACAATCGAAAAAGGACAACAAAAACTCCTTCCACTTACATTTAAAAATAGTTTAACGAAAGGAAAAGTTAAACTTATTAAAGAAGATGATGTGGAAAGTAGTAAAGCTCTTGCCGGCGCTGTATTCACATTGCAAGATGCAACTGGCAAAGAAATTATGAAAGATTTAACAACAGATGATTACGGAGTATTAGTTATTCCTGATTTAGCACCAGGGGATTATCAATTTATCGAAACAAAAGCCCCTGAACATTATAAATTAGACAAAACACCTATTAAGTTCACAATTAAAAAAGGTAGTAAGGAAGATCTTCCTATCCCTGTTACTGTAAAAAACAGTTTACTTACAGGTGGCGTCACTTTAACAAAAGTTGATGATGTTGATGGCACTATTCTTGAAGGTGCAGAATTTATAATCGTTGACGCTCATGATACTAAAAAGGTAATTCGCAAAGGTTTAACGACTGATAAAAACGGTAAAATTTCTGCTTCTGATTTACGTCCTGGAGACTATCAATTTATTGAAGTAAAAGCTCCAAAAGACTATACCTTAAGCAAAGACCCTATTCCATTCACTATCGAAAAAAGTCAAAAAGAGAATATTACTGTTACTGCTACTAACAGTTTAAAGAAAGGTGCAGTAACATTAACAAAAATTGACGACATCGATCGTACGATGCTCGAAGGTGCAATCTTTAAGATTGTTGATATGAATGGTAAGGAAGTTCATACGAATCTTGTTACAGATAAAAACGGTAAAATTTCTGTTTCTGATTTACGCCCTGGAGACTATCAGTTCATTGAAACAAAAGCTCCTGAGCACTATGTATTAGATGAAACAACGATTCCATTTACAATTGAAAGAAGTCAAACGAAAGAGATCAATGTTACAGGCAAAAATGCTTTGAAAAACGGTAGCGTTGAACTAACAAAGATTGACGATATTGATATAAATACAAAACTTGCTAACGCCGTATTTAATTTATTAGATGCAGACGGAGAGCTAGTTAAAGAAGGCTTAAAAACAAATGATGAAGGTAAAATTGTTGTTGAAAACCTACGTCCTGGTACGTATCAATTCGTTGAAACAATTGCTCCTGAACATTACGATTTAGATAAAAAACCTATCGTATTTACAATTAAAAAGAGCCAAACTGAAACTCTTCATGTCACTGCTACAAATGCTTTAACAAAGGGTGCAGTTAAACTTGCTAAAGTTGATGATGTTGATGGCACTGTTCTTAAAGATGCAGTATTTAAAATTGTTAATATGAATGGTGATGTAGTTCATAAAGACCTTGTTACAAATGAACAAGGAATAATCGAAATTAACGACCTACGTCCTGGTGATTACCAATTTATCGAAACGAAAGCTCCGAAGCATTACGTTTTAGATGAAACACCAATCAAATTCAC
>NZ_JAKUEU010000204.1:0-1468 GCF_022663075.1 Bacillus cereus group sp. BfR-BA-01441 | reverse complement strand
TTATTTATTTTAACTACACCATCAATCAATTTATTTTTAACATAATTTTTTAAATTGACAGGTGCATCCCTAACAGATCGCGCTTTTTGTTTTAAAGATTCTTTGAAATTGTTAAAGCTTTTTTGTAAAGAACCCTTAAAAGTATTGATTCTATCTTTCCAAGTAACCCCTTTTTCTTTTTGGACATTGTATTTATCCAGCGCATCTTCAATATTTTTCAAGTGTTGCTCTAACAAATTTTTAATATCATCTTTTGTTAGATTAGGAGTATCAGGATTATCAATATCCTTTTCTAATGTTTCTTGAACTTCATGAATACTTTCGTTTATCAAATTTTTAAGCGTAAGATTTTCAAGACTTTCATTTATTGTTTTTGTATCAATTTCCAAGCCTTGTGGTTTACGAATTTCCTCATTGTGTTCAAATTTTGGATTAACTTGATATATACCTGATTGAACTTTGTTGAAAAACTCTGATTCTTGTAATGCTTTCATTGTTTCAGCAATAGTTCTACTTGAAACGCCAGTCTTTTCAGATATTTCTTTTTGTGTCATATGTAGCTGATTTTCATCGTTGAGGTTATCCATGACAAAATTGAGAACTTGAATTTTTTTATCACCATTTAAATTTAAATCTAAAAGTTCATTCCAATCTTTATTTGCCATTACTTACACCTCCTGTTTATCTTTCCAATTCTTCTTCCACCTTTTGGCTTTGTTCTTGACTCTTATCTTTAAGTTGATGATTTTCAAATTTCATATCTTCTTGAAGTAATTCTTTTTGTTGATCTTTATCAAGATGTCTAACACCATGAGCTAATAAATCACTTTTATCATTCAAATAATCTTTAAAATCTTTATTATTGTTAGCTCTACTATCAAACATTTTCATTTCCGCGATTGCTTCTTGACGTAATTGAAGACTCATTTCAGGTTTATCCATTACATTTGCTAACTGATAATCAACACGATCAATCGAACTTCTTTTAACATCATTTTTTTCAGTGCCTACAAAATTGTTTTCTAAATGCTTCTTGTATTCAGCTTTGTAATCTGTTAATTTTTGTTCATTCATCCTTATCACTCCATGTTTTCAAAATAAAGTTAACCTACTTATATTCTATCACAATATACATTGAATGTACAGTGAATGTATAATAAAAATTCAAAAAAAGAGAAACTTTTTACAGTTTCTCTCCTTCAACACTACTTTTTTTAAAAATCGGAACTGATAAATATATCATTTACTAAAATCAAACTTTAAGCCACCTGTTTTTTTATCTGTTAATTTCAATTTTGCCGGAAAATCTTTTTTGTTTGGATCTTTACTCTTGAATCCTTTTATCTCACCAGTAACTCCTTTTTTCAATAATGCTTTAACATTCGCTTCACTTATAGTTTTACCTGAATATTTAGCTGGTAATGTAAATTTACAACCGCTATCATAACCAGTGCAACCATAGAAAACA
>NZ_JAKUEU010000203.1:0-1471 GCF_022663075.1 Bacillus cereus group sp. BfR-BA-01441 | reverse complement strand
GTGGTGCTATGTATTCCTCTTGATTTAAGATAACTTCTTCTTTAGGTAATGCCTTTCGGTCTAACTTACCATTTAATGATAATGGCATGTTTTCCAAATGCACAAAATTAGTTGGAATCATATATTCTGGAAGCTTCTCTCTCATGTAGTGATGCCATTCTTTATTACTCCATTCAACATCCGACACGATATATGCACATAAATATTTTCTTCCATGAGGATCTTCCCTATCAATAACGACTACTTCACGAACACCTTCACGTCGCATGATGCAATACTCTATCTCCCCAATTTCAATACGATATCCCCGTACTTTAATTTGGAAATCTTTTCTACCTAAATACTCAATATTCCCATCTGGTAACCATCTGACCAAATCACCTGTTTTATATAAGACAGTATCTTTTTTGTATGGATGGGAGATAAATTTCTCCTTCGTTCGTTTCTCATCATTGAGATATCCTCTTGCTACCCCTTCTCCGGCTATACACAATTCACCAGGAATGCCTATCGGTTGTAATTTCCCTTCATTACTTAATATATACACACCTGTATTATCAAGTGGTTTTCCAATCGGTAAAATTGACATTTCAAGATTATTGTCTAGCGCATACCCTGTTGTATAAATACTCGCTTCCGTTGGGCCATAGAGATTATATAAATCAGTATGCGATAATAACATTCTTGCCGATTTAGCCAATTTGGGCGATAATGCCTCACCAGCAATAAACATATATTTTAAATCTGTTAATTCCTGTAGCTGATTATCAGGGACCATGTCGACAAATGCTTGAAGCATAGAAGGTACAAAATTGACATGTGTCACCCGCTCTTTTTGAATCACCTTATATAGTTCCACTGGATCCTTTTCCATTTCAGGCTCTAAAATAACCAGCCTTCCTCCTCCAAGCATCCAGCCAAATAATTCTGCTACCGAGACGTCAAATATAAAAGGTGTTTTTAATAAATATGCATCCTCTTCTGTAATAGGAAATTTTCTCTGTAATCCGAATAATGTATTTAAAACATTTCGATGTTCAATCATAACACCCTTCGGCTTACCTGTAGAACCTGATGTATAGATGACATATGCTAAATTTTCAAGATTACTAACTCGACTTAAATTAGATACTTCTTCTTTGTGATCTTTTTGGTCATCCACAACGATAACCTTTTCATGATAGAAACTTAGTTTTTCTTTAAACTTATCTTGTGTTAATAATACGCACGTTTGACTATCTTTGATAATTGTTTCTATTCGCTTACTAGGATGATGAGGATCAATTGGTACGTATGCACCTCCAGCTTTTAATATCGCTAGTATGGTCTTAACCATTTCAAACGAGCGTTCCATTGCGACACTAACAAGAAATTCTTCTTCACCTTGTCTCTTTAATTTTCTTATTTTCCTCGCAAGTTGATTCGCTTGTTCATTCAATTCTTTATAAGTCATCGTTCGTCCAGCAAACTG
>NZ_JAKUEU010000202.1:0-1484 GCF_022663075.1 Bacillus cereus group sp. BfR-BA-01441 | reverse complement strand
AAAAAACATACATAAATTTCTATGGGAACTAAAAACATTACCATTTATTTTAACCATAACAATATTAAGTTTTCTAATCACTATACCATTTACTTTACTACTCCCCCCATTACAAAATCATCCATCTAGTGAGGATTCTATCTTTATACAAATATTATCAGTATTAATTATAGCTCCACTAATAGAAACTTTAATTTTTCAAAAGTTTTCATTTTGGATTTTACAAAGTATTCCATGGATCCGCAAATACGATATATTAATTATTACAATTCCAGCAATCATATTTGGACTAAACCACCAATTTGGAATTACTTATATAATATGTACTACAATCGTTGGTATGCTTTACAATTATGCATATTGGATATACCAAAAGAAACATAAAGAAAATTATGTTGTAATGTCTGCTTTTTGGACCGTTTTTTGGATACATGAACTACATAATATATTTGCATTATTAATACAGGATTTATTATTATAATCAACAATAATTTTAAATATTTTACTTTAAAGGAGAGAAATAAAATGCATGAACTAATTACAAAAATACAAAAAAGTTATGATCCAAACCCAAGTCAAGATGCTCAAGTTTTTATTCTTTTTAGTATGCTATTAGCAATAATTGCATTTTTAAAAATCAAAATCACTAAAAAATAACATAACGATAGCAAGGGAATGCTTGTAGACTGATCTATACTGCATTCCCTTATTGTATGTATGCTATATTCTTATTCGCCTTTTTCTAACAATAGAACCACGAATCTTGCCAAAAACATTGACTATGACCCTGTCCTAAGACATCTCCCTCTAATCTAAATAAAAAGATTACAAGAGCATATTTTTTTACTGTCACCAAAATATACTCAAAATTTAAAGATTATAAAATTGCAATATAAATCTATTATATTGTATAATTTATTTAGAATAATTAATAAATATAATCAGAAAGGAAGTTTAAGAATGAAAAATAACAAATTTGAAACTTTATCTAAAAAAGAATTATTAAACACTAATGGCGGAGGAAAAGTAATTGGAACTGATGCAGGACATTATCCACGAGAATGGGGTAAAAAATTAGGCCAATGGATAGGTTCAAAAATTAAATAATTACTTTTATTCAATAAAAAAACATATACATACAATAAGGGAATGCATATAAATTAATCTATACTGCATTCCCTTATTGTATGTATGCTATATTTCTATTCTTCTTGTCCCCACATTAGAACCTTACATAAAATACCGGCCAAATTTACTTTTTAAACAAACCGAAAAAACCTTTCCGTTTTTGTTTCTGATTTTGAGCCTGCATATCTCTAATGTTTTCAAGCAATAGCTGATCTCGCTTCTCTAGCTTCTTCTCTATAAAAACTTCTAATTCACTATTTTTACCTTCTACTTCAGTTAATTTTTTCTCCGTATTCGCTAAATGCTCTTTTGTCGTAACCAATTCATTCGTAATTTCTTGCAATTTTTGAACGAGT
>NZ_JAKUEU010000201.1:0-1488 GCF_022663075.1 Bacillus cereus group sp. BfR-BA-01441 | reverse complement strand
CTAGTCCAATCAGTGCTCTACCTCCAAGACTCTTACACTTAAGGCTAGCCCTAAAGCTATTTCGGGGAGAACCAGCTATCTCCAGGTTCGATTGGAATTTCTCCGCTACCCACACCTCATCCCCGCACTTTTCAACGTGCGTGGGTTCGGGCCTCCATTCAGTGTTACCTGAACTTCACCCTGGACATGGGTAGATCACCTGGTTTCGGGTCTACGACCACGTACTAAACGCCCTATTCAGACTCGCTTTCGCTGCGGCTCCGCCTCTTCAGCTTAACCTCGCACGGGATCGTAACTCGCCGGTTCATTCTACAAAAGGCACGCCATCACCCGTTAACGGGCTCTGACTATTTGTAGGCACACGGTTTCAGGATCTCTTTCACTCCCCTTCCGGGGTGCTTTTCACCTTTCCCTCACGGTACTGGTTCACTATCGATCACTAGGGAGTATTTAGCCTTGGGAGATGGTCCTCCCAGATTCCGACGGAATTTCACGTGTTCCGCCGTACTCAGGATACATTCAAGAGAGAACGAAGTTTCGACTACGGGGTTGTTACCCTCTACGACGGACCTTTCCAGGTCGCTTCGTCTACCTCGTTCCTTTGTAACTCCGTATAGAATGTCCTACAACCCCAAGAGGCAAGCCTCTTGGTTTGGGCTATGTTCCGTTTCGCTCGCCGCTACTCAGGAAATCGCATTTGCTTTCTCTTCCTCCAGGTACTTAGATGTTTCAGTTCCCTGGGTCTGTCTTCCTTACCCTATGTATTCAGATAAGGATACCATACCATTACGTATGGTGGGTTTCCCCATTCGGAAATCTTCGGATCAAAGCTTACTTACAGCTCCCCGAAGCATATCGGCGTTAGTCCCGTCCTTCATCGACTCCTAGTGTCAAGGCATCCACCGTGCGCCCTTTCTAACTTAACCAAACTAAAAATTAAAAAATATGAGCTACACTGTTATCTAGTTTTCAAAGAACATACCATTTGCTATTTAAAATAGCTTTTTGGTGGAGCCTAGCGGGATCGAACCGCTGACCTCCTGCGTGCAAGGCAGGCGCTCTCCCAGCTGAGCTAAGGCCCCAAAATGTATGGTGGGCCTAAATGGACTCGAACCATCGACCTCACGCTTATCAGGCGTGCGCTCTAACCAGCTGAGCTATAGGCCCATACAAATTGCAGGATTTATTTATATCATATCCTCATTTAAGAGTCAATACTGAATTGAACTCTCAAAACTAAACGAAAACGAAACACGGAAACTTATATTGATAAGCAGCGCTTATCAATTCTCCATAGAAAGGAGGTGATCCAGCCGCACCTTCCGATACGGCTACCTTGTTACGACTTCACCCCAATCATCTGTCCCACCTTAGGCGGCTGGCTCCAAAAAGGTTACCCCACCGACTTCGGGTGTTACAAACTCTCGTGGTGTGACGGGCGGTGTGTACAAGGCCCGGGAACGTATTCACCGCGGCATGCTGATCCGC
>NZ_JAKUEU010000200.1:0-1523 GCF_022663075.1 Bacillus cereus group sp. BfR-BA-01441 | reverse complement strand
CATTGTAAATTCACCTCATATTTCACTAATTCATTTTCAAAAAAAAGAGAAGTCAATTTGTTTTTTAAAAATCAACTTCTCTTTTTCATTATTTAATTTTTATATCTGTTTGTTGAATAGGATAGAGTGAATATCCAGCGTGACTTTTAGCAAGTAGTCCTTGTTCTTCAGCTAACCAATATGGAAGAATAATTCTTTGTTCAGTGTAATTTTCTAATTTCCTTTGTTGTACCAAAACTTGCGATTTAGGAAACCAAAATAGATCATCATCAATCCTAACTTGAACCGCTTTTTCTGTATCTTGATTTACAATACATGGAGCTATACAATTCATTAAAAATCTCTCCCTTTTTTGAATATATCAGTTTAAAATAATTGCAATTGTTCCTGATTTTTTAAGGTTTCTACAAAAATAACATTTCCATCTAAACCATTATCAAGTTCTTGTTTTAATTTAGGTTCTTTTCTTAATATTTTTCTAGGGGAAATATATGCTTTATAAGAATCTTCTCCTATTGTTTTTAGATGTAGCCAACCTTCTGTATTAGATATTTGAACATTATTTTCTAACACTTCATAGATCTGACCTTCATATTTGAATTGCTTTCCAACATAAAAGAATTCTTGAATCATGTATTTGTTGTATTTCTTGTACCAATCTCTTGATACAACAAGTTTCCATTCATCTTTATTTGTATAAATTTGACCGTCAATATGGTATTGAGTTGACATATTCCATCCCTCCATATGAATTTTATTAAAATGAAGTTGCTGTTCATTTAATTAACAGCAACTTCACTTTAAATTATCAATTAATCTTCCACTAAAATTTTAGCTTCTGGTCTATCTTTAAATTTCGATTCAACTACACGAATTGTCACATAGTTTTGTTCATCTATTTCATCTTTTGAAACTCCATAAAAGTAATAATGTTGACCGTTTACACTATTACTATAATCAATACTCATAGTTTCATCTTCATCTAATGCACCATTTGGTATTTCATTTAAAAATTCTATTTTTTGTTCTTCCGCAAATTCAATTGCTTTCCCTAGATCTAGAAAGTTTTGCACTTCCAGATGACCACCACATCTCATTCTAAAATTTGCTGTTACTGTATAAAACATGCTAATACCTCCAACTTTCCAAATTCATATTTTTTTAGAAAAAGTTGCTGTTTCATATGCTTAACAGCAACTTCATTTTTCAATTAGATCATTCTGTAAATTTCTTTTAAAACCGGTATTCCTCCATTATCAGCAATTCTTGTATTGATATGATGAAATTTAAGAATAAGGAATGAAATTTCTTTATCTTGAAAATCCACCAAATTTAAAATTTCTTCTAGATTACTTTGTGAAAATTTACCTGTTTCTCTATATTCACCAATCATCTTACCGACAAGTGTTTTCAGCTCTAATTTCTGTTCGTTTTTCATTTGAATAACCTCCATTAACCAAAAGATTTTTTATGTTGCTACCACTGTGTTTCTATATTCATTATACCATAAATATATATTGAAT
>NZ_JAKUEU010000199.1:0-1525 GCF_022663075.1 Bacillus cereus group sp. BfR-BA-01441 | reverse complement strand
AACTTGTCCAACTTTTGAACCAGTTAGCATCGTATATGTTCCGCCTAGCTCTGTATAGTTCATCGGAATCGTTAACATATGGTGTAAACCAAATGGTAATAATAAACGCTCTAACGTTCCATATACAAACGGTGCAACAACTGGTGCACTATCTTTTGAAGCTGCAATCCAGCGACCAAATTCATTTAACCCACTTTGGATGAATGGCCATAGAAGTGATAATACAATCGCAGTAACTGTAGACCAAAGAATTACAACGAATGGTACAAATCGTTTTCCATTAAAGAATGCTAATGCCTGTGGCAGTTTATTATAGTTATAATATTTGTTATATAAAGTAGCTCCTAAGAAACCTGTGATAATCCCTACGAACACTCCCATGTTTAATGCAGGTGCACCAAGTACAGAAGTAAAGTAATCTTTTACAATTAAATCTCCCGCTATTACTGAAGAAACTTTCGCTTTTGAATCCGCTAACATTTCAGCGTTTACCCCAAATATAGCTCCTGTAATTCGGTTTGTTAAGACGAATGCTAATAGCGCTGCAAATGCACCACCCGCGCGATCTTTCGCCCAAGATCCCCCAATTGCTACTGCGAATAAGATGTGTAGATTTGTAATGATTGCCCAACCGATGTCTTCCATTACGCGAGCGATTGTATGAACTGCGTTAACATCCCCAGCAGACATACCAATTAACTTACCGATGGAAATCATTAAACCAGCTGCTGGCATTACGGCTACAACAACTAATAACGCTTTCCCGAACTTTTGCCAAAAATCAAAAGACGTAATTTTCATCTGTTCTTCCTCCCCTTTATTTATAAAAACATAATGATTTAAATTATAATTTCTGTTCCCTTTATGAAAACGATTCCTTATGTTACTTTATTTTCATCTTTACGCAACCGTTTTCATAAATCTATTTTAATAAAAGCGTTTTCACTTTGCAATAGAAATTTATTTTTTTTAATAAAAAAAGATGCTCAAAGAGCATCCTTTTTTATTATGAAATGCGATAAACCCTTGTTTCATAAGGCTTTAAAGCAATTGTTGTTACTTCTTCATGTTCCGCAACTTCATAGTTATTTAAAAGCAAACGTTTGCGTTCTAGTGCAAATGAACCCTCATTATACACAGCTTCCTCTTTTGAGATATTACTAATTACAATGACTTTTTCATCCTGTAACGTACGTGTATATGCATAAATTTGTGGATCGTCTTCTAAAAGTAAATCATACGTACCATAGTTCAGTACATCGTGCTCTTTTTTCAGGGCAATCATTTTCTTATAGAAATTAAAAATAGACTTTTCTTCATTTTTTTGCTTTTCAACATTAATTTCTTTGTAATTTGGATTCATGCTAAACCAAGGTGTACTTGTTGTGAAACCAGCATTCATCTCATCATTCCACTGCATAGGTGTACGTGAATTATCGCGGCAAGAAGCCCATATAATCTCCATCATATCTTGATGTGGTACGCCCTCTGCAATTTTCTCGCGATATAAATTTTTAATTGCTAC
>NZ_JAKUEU010000198.1:0-1549 GCF_022663075.1 Bacillus cereus group sp. BfR-BA-01441 | reverse complement strand
GAGGAAGAAGAAAAACCGAAACCTAAAAGAAAATCCAAAAGTGAGGAGGACGCACCACAATGGGCAAAGACATTCATGTCGACGATACAGGAAGTAATAAAGCCGAAGGAACAGGAAGCGGGAGCGCAAAAAGTACCGGTTCCACCAAAACCGAAAGTGGAGGAAGAAGAGGAACTGGAAGTGGAGGAACTGGAGGACGAGGAAAAACCGAAGAAGAAAAGCTTCCTAAGTTGGTTGCTGTAGACGTTCCGGGGAAAGAAGAAGAAAAGGAAGAGATTGATACAAAGCTAGAAGAGAAGCGCAAAAAGGACAGGGAACGAAAAGCCCGTTCGCGCGCAAATGCAAAATCTTCCTCACGATCTAGAGGGAAAGCAAAAGCACCGTCAATGGAAATTTTGCAATTAAAACCAATTCTAATGACAGTGTCACAAATGGTGGCTACCCGTGAAGGGTTTGAAGTATGGGCTTTGAGCGAAATGGAAATTAACACGCTATGTGAACCGATAGAGAATATGCTAGCGAAAACCGCAGCACTCGAAAAAGTCGGGGAAAATAGTGATGCGATTGCACTTGCCATCGCATGTTTTACAATCTTTGTTCCGAAATTCTTGATGTGGAATGCCACACGAAAACAAAAGAAAGCGCAGGTGGTAACAAATTATGCTAAACCAATTCAATCTACCGGAAACGCCGGGGGAAACAAAACAGGAACGACTAGAACAAGTAGCGGATCAAGTGTTGGATCACCTTCCACTTCCAGTCAAACTTTTAGCGGGGAACTCAATCAACTCATTCCGCCAAGCGCTCCATTTTGAGGACTTTGACGAGCAGATCGACACGGGTCTCGAAAAGCTGAAAGAAGTGATCGACTATGTCCAATATGGTACTTATCCGAGCGAGTAGGTGCATTTACGCAATACCGATAAGTGATTGGCATAAGATCTGGAAACCTTGTTTTCCGTTTGTTGAAGAATGGTCCGTCACGATAGGTGAAAAGTATGTTGTTTTTGAGTACAAGGAACATTGTCACCGTATGGACGAACACTTTTTCAACGCCTTATTATCTCGTGTTCCGTATGTGTCACGAAAGCAAGCTCTTAAAAACGGAAAGGGTGTTTTGCGGACGGAAAGGAGTTATGACAAGAAAGGGGTGGAGAAACATGCAACCTATCCCGACTGATGAACATGTTTTTATCGCAGGTAAAACAGGTAGCGGGAAGTCATTTCTTGCTGAAGTGTATCTAGCTGGTTATGAACATGTTGTGATGTTAGATACAAAGGGACAATCTTTGGAACGAAGGAAAAAAGGTAAGGAACTTTGGTACGGGCTAAGAGAGGGAAAGGACTTTGTACTGGTCGAGACACTGGAAGAAGTAGCCGAAGCACGGACAAAGAAAATTATCTATTGTCCATCGCCTGAAGAACAAAGCGAGGAACACTATGACGCGCTTATGAAGTGGGTGTATGAGCGGGAAAATACCATTCTATGGATTGATGAATTGATGCAGGTTGCCCCGTCACCTACAAAGTATCCGTTCCATTTGCGCGC
>NZ_JAKUEU010000197.1:0-1554 GCF_022663075.1 Bacillus cereus group sp. BfR-BA-01441 | reverse complement strand
GGTGCACAAGGAATGGTGGGAATACAAGGGATAGCTGGTCCAGTTGGTGTTACAGGAGCGGAAGGAGCTCAAGGAGTACAAGGAATCCGAGGAGCAACCGGCCCAGCTGGAGCACAAGGAATCCAAGGCGTACAAGGAATTCAAGGGGAAACAGGAGCAGCTGGAACACAAGGTCCTCAAGGTCCTCAAGGTGTTCAAGGGATACAAGGGACTACCGGATTGACAGGTACACAAGGTGCCCAAGGTCCTCAAGGAGTGCAAGGAATAATAGGACCGACTGGAGCTATCGGTTTGCAAGGTCCTCAAGGATTACAAGGAATAACGGGTCCAACAGGAGCGCAAGGAGTGCAAGGAATACAAGGAGTGCAAGGAATTATCGGTCCAACAGGTGCACAAGGAATTAGAGGTCCCCAAGGAAATACAGGGGAAGTCGGTATAACAGGCCCACAAGGAGTCCAAGGGGCGCAAGGTAGTCAAGGCCCACAAGGCCCACAAGGAAATGTTGGAATTACAGGTGCAACGGGTCCGCAAGGAATACAAGGGATACAAGGTATTCAAGGGTTGCAAGGCCCAATTGGAGCGAGTGGGGTGACAGGTGCTAGTGGTAGTATAGGCCCAGTTGGAGCACAAGGTAGTCAGGGCCCAAGTGGCGTGGTGGGACCGACAGGAGCAACTGGTAGTGCAGGTTCAATAGGTTTCTTTGGAATAGCGGGAGCGACAGGAGCGACTGGTTTACCTAGTGGGGGCGGTTATTTCTTTTCTACTTCAACGAGTACAATTGCAGCGAATGCGTTAATACCAATTAATTCTGGATCTACAGTTTTTGGTTCTGATGTCAGTTTAACAAATGCAACAACTGTAACGTTAAGTACGCCGGGAATTTATTTAGTAAGCTATTATTTTCAAGGTGATCCAACTGCCGGAAATGAAACAATTTCAGTGAGGCTTACTTTAAATGGAACACAAGTCGCAGGGAGTTTTATTTTTTATGTTACAGGAGGTACTTTTATATTAGAACCAGCAGTTTCGAATACGATGGTCATTGAAGTTACTTCTTCAAATGCAACTTTGTCTTTACAAAATGGTCCGTTAGCTATCGGGCATGTAACGACATTATCTGGTGTGATAACAGCTAGTTTAAATGTATTAAAAATAGTTTGATACGTTAGTTATAACGGGGGAGATGCTTGTGAAGAATCAAGATAAGTGTAGTAAGTTTCAAGCACCTATTCCTTTTCCACCGCCAGGTATTACGGGGCCCACTGGTCCAACCGGTCCAACTGGTGCTTTAGGTGGACCAACTGGACCGCAAGGAATACAAGGCGTACAAGGTCCAATCGGTCCAACCGGCCCACAAGGAATACAAGGAGTGCAAGGGGTGCAAGGAGAAAATGGTCCAACCGGCCCAACTGGTTTAACTGGACCACAAGGTTCTCAAGGTAATCAAGGACCTATGGGAGAACGAGGCCCACAGGGAATACAAGGTGTTCAAGGAATACAAGGAGAAAGAGGTCCGACTGGTCCAACTGGTATTCAAGGGATACAAGGAATTCC
>NZ_JAKUEU010000196.1:0-1615 GCF_022663075.1 Bacillus cereus group sp. BfR-BA-01441 | reverse complement strand
TGAATTGCAACGTCAAGCCGAAGAAGAAGAAAAGCAAAAACAGGCTGAATTAGAACGTCAAGCCGAAGAAAAAGCAAGACAAAAACAGGCTGAATTAGAACGTCAAGCCGAGGAAAAAGCAAGACAAAAACAGGTTGAATTAGAACGTCAAGCCGAGGAAAAAGCAAAACAAAGAGAAGCTGAATTGCTACGTCAAGCTGAAGAAAAAGCGAAGAAAAGAGAAGCTGAATTACAAAGACAGGCTAAATTAAATCAGTTTAAAGAGCAAGAACAAACAAGAGTGAATAATACTAAAACAATAAATGAAAATCAAAAGAATTTGTTAGAAGAATCTAGTTCTAAAAATAATCCTTTAAAGAATAAAAAAGTTTTAATGTTTTCAGGAATAGGGACAGTTATAGCAATTGTTGGTATATCTGGTGCATTATTTTTCGGAGGACAAACAAGTGAAACAACAAGTGCTACAACTAAAAGTGATGAATCTTTATCTGTTTTAATAGATAAAAAAGATTATTTACAAGCTGGTGCTAAGTATCCGAAACAATATGAAAAAATTGAGCAATCAATTATTGATAATATGAAGGATGAAACAATTAGAAAAGATTTAGAAGCTCTTGAAAAATTTAATGATAAATACCCTACAGCAAATGGAAATCTTGATATGGCATTCTTTAAAAAAGATTGGAAAGAAATTGTTCGTGTATATGAAAAGTATCAAGATCACATTGATCTTAATGAGAATCGAAAAATGATGTTAGGATATGGATATTTTAAAACAAGGGATGCAAGTAATGATCATTTAGCAAAAGCTGAAAAAATTAGTAATGAATTAAAAGATAAAGGTTTGAAAAATAAAATTGCTGATAATCAAATAGCCCAAGCAACAATTGATAATTTAACTAATGAAATTGAGAAAGGCAACCTTTCACCAGAAGAAAAAGAACAGAAAACGAAGACTAGAGAAGCTGTAATTCAAAAACAAAAAGAATTGTAATCTAAGGAGGATATCAAATGTCAGAACAAAGTAATTTTACAAAATCAAAAAAAATCTGGATTGGTGTATGCTCATTTATTGTTATTGCTGGAACTAGTATTGCTGTTTATGGATTTAATAAAGACTCAAAAACTAGTGCTACACCTAAAACGCATGATGTAGCCAAAAAGAATGAAACAAAAAAACCAAAAGATGATAAAGCTATTGCTAAAAATGATGAAGAAAAACCAGATGATATGACTAGATTATTAGAGGGAGATCCTGATAGCAAGGATACAGCTTTAGATAGAGCATTAGGTTGGACAGAATCATCATCATCACCTAAAAATATTGTTTCAAACTTTATTAATGATAATACCAAAGGTATTGATGGTAAAGATGATATCAAAAACAAAGATAAGAGTGATAAGTTAAGTGATTTAGATAAAGCTTTAGTATGGGCTGATTCTAAACTACCTACAGTTTCCGATTTACTTGCTAATAAGGATGCATCTTTAAATACAAATAATCTACTTACAAATAATGATTTGAGTTCTGGAAATAGCGGTTTATTAGGTCTTTTAAATGACTCGAATAAACCTAACATAGACCCAATTAAACCACCAATCGGCGGAGAAATTG
>NZ_JAKUEU010000195.1:0-1636 GCF_022663075.1 Bacillus cereus group sp. BfR-BA-01441 | reverse complement strand
AGTATTTGAAGAGTTATATCAAAATGATGTCTTAGTAGCAATTCACTCTGATATTGAAGATATGGGACAAACAGTGAAGTTCAAAGAGGTAAAACCAGAGGTTAAACCTGAACAGCCTAAACCTGAACAACCTAAACCTGAACAACCACTTCCACAAACAGGTGGTCAAGAAGACAACACAATGAAATATGCTGGTCTAGGTTTACTTGCAACAGCTTTAGCTGGAATTGGTTATACTGTAGTAACAAGAAGAAGAAAACAAGAACAAAATTAATTACCCTCTATTAAAATTTTAATAAGAAGCGATACTACTTTTAGTAGTATCGCTTCTTTATTAGAAAAATAAATTAGGAGTATACTAAATGAAAAAATTGATTTTCTTTGTTATTTTATTGTTTGTAGGGATTGGATTTTATTTTTACCCTTCATATGAGAAAAAACAAACAGCCGAAATACAAAAAGAACATATGGCTGAATTCATAAAAGAAGATAAACCATTTGAAGAAAATATTGTTACAAAAGAAATGGATGCTAGTAATCTTAATCGAGTAACTTTTGAAGAAGTGAAGAATGCTAAATTTACAAAAAAGAATGCATTAGCAAAATTAACCATACAAAAATTCAATTTTTCTGTTCCTATTTATGCTAACGCTACCGAAAAACATTTATTAATTGGCGCGGTTACATTAAAAAACAATCAAGTGTTAGGGAAAGGAAATTATACTTTAGCTGGACACAATATGTCTCGTAGTGGAGTGCTTTTTAGTGATGTTCCTAAGTTAAAAGAAGGGGATGTAATCACAATTGAAGATAATTATAAAAAATATAAATATACAGTAATTACAAATAAAATAGTATCACCTAACAATAGTGAAGTATTAGAAGATGATCAGCAAAACAAGTTAACACTGGTTACATGTTTATCTATAAAAGATAATTCTAAACGTGTTATAGTAACAGCTCTTTTAGAAGAAACAAAAGAAAAGGTAGCATAAATAAATTATGCTACCTTTTTTATTTTATAAAATTAGTAATTTCCTAATTCACTTTCAGGAGCTTGAATAATTACTGGATTCTTAGCTGGATCAATCCATTTCAAGATATCAATTACATCTTGTTTAGATGCCCCAGTACAACCAGCAGTCCATGTATTAGATACGTGGAAGAAGATTGCGCTACCTTTACCAGCAACACGATCTGTATTGTAATTAATCACAAACCCATAATCATATGCTGGAATATTCATATTTTCAGCACTGTTCCAACGTCCATTTGAAGGTTTCTGTTGTAATGTGTTATAAAGTTCTGATTTTGAATCGTCTACCCAAACATCATTAGGTTGAATGTCATGCCATTTTAATTTTGTTCCAGGGTTTCCTTGTCGGCCAAATGCCATTCCTATTGTATATTTACCTCGTGGTGATTGTGTTACTTCTTCGCTCATTTGTTTAGCAAATCCATCTTTACCAATTTTACCATTAATATTTTTAAGTTCTTTCCATTTACCATCTGTTTTATCAAATGTACGAATTTGTGCATTGTTTGTACCATAACCTTTTGAAGTTACAAGGATTACTTGTTGGTTATTTTCAATTGTTTTAAAGCTATCAACTACAGTCTTTGCTTCCTGTTGGTT
>NZ_JAKUEU010000194.1:0-1641 GCF_022663075.1 Bacillus cereus group sp. BfR-BA-01441 | reverse complement strand
TTAAATACTTCTTCTTCTTTAATAGAGAAAATATCTAATAATACAGCTCAAAATGAGATAGTGTTTACAAAGGAAGAAGAAGAATATATCAAACATATCTATTCTGTATTAAAAGATAAATTAATTACTTCACAGATCTTTACTACAGACAATCAAATTAATGAAGCGATAAAATTAATACTGAAAAAAGATATCTTTTATTTTGATGAAGTGGATATTGAGCAAGCAATCATTCACTATAAACAAAAATGTATGCAACAATATATAGCTATTCCTCCCCTTTTCTTTGCAAATGGTTTTGAAATTTGTTTGAATTTAAGACATTCTTCTTCAATTGCTGTTAAAGAGTCTGAAAGAATTCTAGCTGAAAAGCCAACGTTTAATAATTACAGTAATTTTCAAAATGAAAAAGGAGAATATAATGGATTAGAAGTATTTAAAAGAATATTAGAAAGTTAAATTCATAATATGAAGCTTGTAAATTTAGCAAGCTTCATTTTTTTAAAACTTTTTATCGAATAATATATATTCACTATACATTCAATATATATTATGGTATAATGTAATTAACCAAGTAAGTAACATAAAGAAAAGGAGTGTTGGAAATGGACAAATCGCAAAGATCACACAATTCTTGGTCAGCGAAGCAATTTAAAAGAAGTTTCGAAAAGGGAACAATCAATTTTGATCATCCAATTCAAAGAAGGGAAGAACAATGGGATCATGAAAGAATGTCGTTGTTAATCCATTCAATGGCGGAATGTTATCCAGTTCCACAAGTATATGCTGTAAAGAAAGATGGAATTTACAGTGTATTAGATGGAAAACAAAGATTGACTACAGCTTTTAAATTTTTAGACAATGGTTTTGCGCTACATGAAGCAACGCCTGATGTAAACGGGGTTGAAGTAGCTGGCCTTACATTTGATGAACTACCAGAAGAAATTCAAGATGATGTAAAAGATTATCATTTTAGTATTATCTCATTTGAAAATATTACTTTTGAAGAAATTGAAGAAATTTTCTTTAGATTAAATTCTGGAATGCCACTTTCTAATATTCAAAAAGCCAAAGCGAAATTAGGAATTGAACTTTCCGAAAAAATGGGAACGCTAGTTTCACACGCACTGTTCCAAGATAAAATTAAATTTACTAACAATCAAGTAAAGAAAGAAGAAGATTTAAAAGTTATTTCTGAATTTATTATGCTATATGATGACGAATATGAAATGACTAATGCTGGTTTTACTCCGACAGAAGTAACAAAATATGTAGGTGGTTTAAGAGCGCGACCAGAACAAACAGAAGAGTTTATTAATGTATGTCAAAAAGTTTTTGATGCTCTTGATAAAATTATTGATGAACCAAACAAACAGTTTTTAAAACCAACAAATTTACCAATGTTATTCAATGTAACAAGATATGCTCTTGAAAACAAAGTTTCACCTGTTACATTTAAGAATTGGTATGATGAATTCACAGAAGAATTAAAAGTGAAAAATGAAGATGAACAAACTAAGTGGGTTAAACAATATAAATCCTTTGGTGGTAATGGATCTAAAAAACCAGAAAAGATTAAAGGAAGGGTTACTACACTTGTAGATTCATTGAAAGATTTTGTAAAAACAAATGGTCAACAAA
>NZ_JAKUEU010000193.1:0-1674 GCF_022663075.1 Bacillus cereus group sp. BfR-BA-01441 | reverse complement strand
TGAACACCTTGTGGCCCTGTTGGACCTATCTCTCCCTGCACACCTTGGATTCCTTGCGGACCCTGTAAACCCGTCACTCCGGTTGCTCCCGTTTCTCCTGTCGCTCCTGTCACTCCAGTTGAGCCTGTCGCCCCAGTATCTCCTGTTACTCCTGTCGCACCTGTTGCTCCTGTCGGGCCAGGTGGTCCACCAGATGGACCAGTTACTCCCGCCGGACCTGATGGCCCCGTTGGGCCGGTCGGTCCTGCTGGTCCTCCAGACGGGCCTGTTACCCCTGTTGGACCAGTTACTCCTGTTGGGCCTGTAGTGCCTTCCCCTGTCGCCCCAGTTGCTCCCATATCTCCTGTTGCCCCCGTCGGACCTTGGATTCCTTGAATTCCTTGTGGACCTTGCACTCCTTGTGCACCCGTCGCTCCTTGAATTCCTTGTACTCCTTGCACTCCTTGTGGCCCCATCGGACCGGTTGGACCAATCGCCCCTTGAGCACCTTGCACTCCTTGTGGCCCCTCTGGACCCGTTGCTCCTATTTCCCCTTGTATCCCTTGAATTCCAGTTGCTCCTTGTACTCCTGTTGCTCCCGTTATCCCTTGCACACCTTGTATTCCCTGAATTCCTTGTGGGCCTTGTGGGCCTGTTGCTCCTACCGGTCCTTGAATGCCTTGTATCCCCTGGGGACCCTCTGGACCCGTCGCTCCAACTGGCCCTGGCACACCTTGTATTCCTTGCGGGCCCTGCAGTCCCTCTGGGCCTTCTGGACCTGTTGGTCCTATATCACCCATCGGACCTTGTATCCCTTGAACTCCCTGTGGCCCTGTTTCTCCTGATGGCCCTGGTACTCCTTGTATACCTTGTGGACCTTGATCTCCTGTGGCCCCTGTTACCCCTTGTGGCCCTATAACCCCCTGTATACCTTGTGGACCTTGATCTCCTGTTGCTCCCGTTGCCCCTTGAATACCTTGAACTCCTTGTATTCCTTGTTCACCAGTTACTCCCGTCGGACCAGGAATACCTTGAATACCCTGCGAACCTTCTGGACCTGTTGGCCCAATTGGTCCTTGAATCCCTTGGATTCCTTGCAAGCCCTGTGCTCCCGTACTTCCAGTCGGACCTGTACTTCCCGTTGCTCCTGTTACCCCTGTACTTCCTGTAGCCCCAGTATTCCCCGTTGCTCCAGTCGCACCTGTACTTCCACTCGGTCCGCCACCCGGACCTGTCGCACCAGTCGGCCCCGTCGGACCAGGAGGTCCTCCAGATGGTCCAGTTATTCCAGTTGGACCTGTTATTCCAGTCGGGCCTGTTATCCCCTGACCAGTTGCTCCAGTCGCTCCGGTTGCACCTGTATTTCCACTCGGTCCTGGTGTTCCTTGTATCCCTTGTGCTCCTTGTATTCCTTGTGGACCAGTTGCACCCGGTAACCCTTGGACGCCTTGAATTCCTTGAGATCCCTCAGGTCCCGTCGCTCCAATTGGCCCCTGTAATCCCTGTATCCCTTGTATACCTTGTGCCCCAGTCGCTCCCGTTGGACCAATCGGACCTTGTAACCCTTGCACACCTTGAGGTCCTGTCGCTCCAGTTTCTCCTTGTGGTCCTCTCAATCCTTGTGGCCCCTGCTGTCCTTCTGGTCCAGTTGCACCTATTGGACCAACTGATCCTTGTATCCCTTGCACACCTTGA
>NZ_JAKUEU010000192.1:0-1677 GCF_022663075.1 Bacillus cereus group sp. BfR-BA-01441 | reverse complement strand
AAAGCTAAAAAAATGACAGACCTAGAAAAAAAGATGGCTGAATTACAAGCACAACAAAAGAAAGCAGAAGCTGAATTTCATCAAAGTATTGGTAGTGTAGTTTGTAATAATTGGGATGTAGAAATAAACCCTGATAATTTAGAACAAGTAATCAAAGATCTTTCTCATATTGCAAACAAAATGTTAGAAGAATCATCAAAAGAATCTAATGAAGATAACAACGCTACTAATGAATTAAACAATCCTCCATCTGATCCACAAAATGATAAAACAGAAATTAAAGAAGAAAATCAAAATAATGCACATGTTATATAGTAGTTGGTAAATAAAATGAGTAATCATGATTTAACAGATCAAGAGATTATAAAACTTTGGAATAAGCACAAAAAATTAAGTCAACAAAGAGAAAGAATCTTAGCTCAAATTAACAGAGAAAATAATAAACAAAGAAAAGAAAGAGCGCATAGATTAATCCAAAAAGGTGCGCTCTTAGAAAAATACTTTGAGATACAAAATTTAGACATAGATGAAACTGAACAATTGCTAAAAATGTTTTCTGAATTTGTAGTTTCTAAAAAACCAGAACATCTAAAAAAATAACAAAAGGGAGTGTTATTTATGGCAAGTCATGGCGAAGATATTAATGATATTATTGATAATATATTTCATATGATTTGGAATAGATTAAGAAGGTTAGCACAAGAAGAAAAACGTAAAGAGCAAGTAAAAGAAGAGTTACATATGTCAAAACCAATTCAAAAGGATTTAACAAATAGTATTAAAGAAAAAATACAATCACAAACTCCTGAACAAAATCTAAAAGATTATAAAAAAATTGAACGTTCTATCTTAGAACACGAATTAAAATTAAAGTCTGGAAAAGAACCTACACAAGATGAAAAAGATGAATATTTATTAAATAATTTCAAAAAAGATGTGTATCAATCTGAATTGAAATTAACGCCTAAAGAACAAATAGAAATTAGACAAGAAATTTTAGAAACAATTAATGATAAAGAAATAAATAACGATGTTCTAAGAGAAGAAACATTAAATAATTATCAAGAGATTGAAAATCTTGATAAACAAGATGACATTTTAAATAGTGATCTTGCAAAAGAAATTTTAAAAGAAATACAAAACAATCAAGAGCTTCAATCATCTTTAAGTGATTCAATTAAAAATGAAGCTTCGTATAATCTATCAGTATTAAAACAAAATTTCAGTGAATTATCACATGTTAAAAACACTGATACAAATAGTCATTCAAAAGATAGTAATACTAAAACAAATAGCAAAACAAAATCTACAAATAAGCAAACAAAAAGTAAAGAAATTGAAAGTGAATTTAATGAAATTAAAGACAGTACAAAATCACTTAATTCCAAAGAAAATGAACTTAAAAAAACAGAAAAAGAAGTGGAAGTTGAAGTGGAATATGAAATTGAGCGTTAAAAAAAGGAAAAGGGCATATATTATGTCCTTTTCCTTTTTTGATTAAATATCCTTTTCATCATGTCTCTATCACCTTTAACATATTTATTAGGATATTCTTTACTATGATCAATAACATAAACAGGATTATTTTCTATTTGTTTTTTATTAAAAAAATCCATATTAACTTCTTCTTTTTTGGAAATTCCTTTAATTTTTTTCTTCTTTTTATACATTAACAGC
>NZ_JAKUEU010000191.1:0-1691 GCF_022663075.1 Bacillus cereus group sp. BfR-BA-01441 | reverse complement strand
CTTTGATTCAGGCGGAGCCATGTACAATTTTGGATATCCGAGTGATTCATTTGACGATGCGATTTTATAAATTTGGTTCCCCATAAATCCTGACCATGGCAATCCAG
The DNA here is from genome assembly GCF_022663075.1 of Bacillus cereus group sp. BfR-BA-01441. NCBI lineage: Bacteria > Bacillati > Bacillota > Bacilli > Caryophanales > Bacillaceae > Bacillus > Bacillus cereus group sp. BfR-BA-01441. The sequence goes on along the minus strand of NZ_JAKUEU010000191.1, from coordinate 1,584 downwards.
ATGCGACTAGCAGAAAGAGAGGAATTGTAAATATAATACCGATAATAGAATGACGTCTTTTTGCTTTTTCTCGCTTATTGGATGATGGTGTGTTTTTGAATTGTCGTATACTCATGTACAATCCGGTTACGATTAAAAAGATTGTCCAGCATGCCGCGAGTTCTACAGTATAGTTTACGACAGTGCCACCAACTAAAAGAGAACTATGTAATTCCCTCATTATATTGGCAAACGTTTCACTTGCATTTTGATCCCCAACAATTTGATTATTGCTGTCTAAATACACATATTTTTGTTGCCCAGTATACTCATTTGCAATGGTAAGTCTCGTATTATAATCCCCATTAAACTCACTAATTTTCGCCACGCTATAATGTGGATATTTTTTCTCTGTTAAGGAAATAGAATCAGACATCGAAATAGATTCTGTTTGAGCACTCTTCCCAAAATATAAATCTTTATAGATGAAATCTTCAACTTCCTCCCGAAATAAATACCCAATTCCGCTCAGTGACAACGTAATAAGAAGCGGCGTAATAAAAAGCCCAGCATAAAAATGCCAACGCCAAAAAATGTAATGAAGCGAACGATTTACTTTCATACTTTCAGTTCCCCTAACCTTCCCTATATGAATAACTACTTATTTAATATAGCGAGATTAAGTGTGATTACTTTGAAAGAATTGTGAAGAAAGTTAAAAGTTTTTAGGATGATTTTCATAAAACATAAAACACATTTCAAAAGGGATGTTTTCTATGTTTATGAAGATTTCTTTGTATTTGATAGATACATCCTAACAACCGCATTAGCAAGACATTGAGAGGAATCAACAAAATCCTCACTCGCCACCACATTCAAATCGGTGCATGCGATAATTACCGTATCAACTTCCTCTCTCAATTGTAAAACGAGCGCATTCCACAATTCGCGAGCTTCTTCAACCTCCCCAGATTTAATATAAGTAATGATTTGATTAATCATTTCCTGCCATTTTTCATGATGAATGTACTCTATATTACGTTTTGCAATCCCATCTTGGTAAATCCCAGCTTGAACAGTTGCTTCTGTTGCGAGAAGAGCGACTCTTTTTGTATTTTCAGGAATTGCTTGTAACGTTTCATCGACTATATTTAAAATCGGGATAGAAAGCGAACGCTGTAATTCTTCAAAATAAAGATGCGCCGTATTGCACGGCATAGCGATAAAGCTTGCGCCAGTACTTTCAAGTTTTTGTGCTCCTTCAATAATTGCTTTTTTCATCGCTTCGTGATCAATAGGGCGATCCATGTAAAACGGTGTTGGGCACGAATAGATCATCATATGAGGAAAGTCCATATCATACTTTGCTCCGTATATTGTTTGGCACCCTGCTACAACTGTATCGACGAATGGTCCAGTTGATTTTGGCCCCATTCCTGCTAGTATTCCGATCATTGTTTCGTCTCCTTTAAGAATGTTTACATCCATTATATAGGTGAATAACAAAAAGACGTGCAATGAATGCACGTCTTTTTTTGTTATGTTTTGTCGAACAATCGATATATCCGAGAAATCGTTGATATATTGTAAGTTATGATAGATATA
>NZ_JAKUEU010000190.1:0-1756 GCF_022663075.1 Bacillus cereus group sp. BfR-BA-01441 | reverse complement strand
AAATATATCTATCATAACTCAGAATATATCAACGATTTTGTACGAAATATCGATTTACCGACAAAAAGTGACATAATAAAAAGAGGAGGCTATTCGCCCCCTCTTTTTATTGTCTTACGCCTTCTTAACGAACTGTGATTTTAACTTCATAGCTCCGAAACCGTCGATTTTACAATCGATATCGTGATCGCCATCAACTAGACGGATACTTTTTACTTTCGTACCGATCTTCACAACTGAAGAAGTTCCTTTTACTTTTAAGTCTTTAATAACAGTAACTGCATCGCCATCTTGAAGAACGTTTCCGTTCGCATCTTTTACAACTTTTGCACCATCATTATTTTCAGCTTCTGTGTCTTGGCCCCACTCATGAGCACATTCTGGACATACGAAAAGAACGCCATCCTCATACGTATATTCTGAATTACATTTTGGACAATTTGGTAAAGTAGCCATAAATTCATTTCCTCCGTTCATTATTTATACGTAAAAATCAAAATTGATGTTTACATCTCGATAAATAAAATTTGTATAGCATTTCTTTATAGTGCCATAGTCTCACGTTATTGACAAGCCTACCTCAAATTCTCATTTTTTATTGTATTTTACAAAATTTCAATTCGTATGCCTTTTTTCTATTTGTTCTTCTACTAATTTTAAAAATCTTCGTTGTGCATTTTTATTTTTTACGAGCAATCGAACTCTTAACTTACTTTGTAAATATGAGCGAACTTTGTAGTTCGTAATAAATAACTTTCGATACTTCTCGTCTTCATATATCATTCGAAACCATTCATACTGCTGCAAGTAAAGTATGTTAGCATCAATCTTTTTCGTGTGTAAACCCGTACTTAAACTAATAGATCCTATTAGAGCTTCTATTAATGCTGAAATCATTTCTCTCCCCCTAATAAATAAAAGAAGAACCTTCACAAGATTCTTCTTTTCAAAATGAACGAGTTCCCTCTAGAAACCCCAATTATTTTCTTCAATATAAATTTGATATTCTTCTACTTCTTCTTCACTTAACTTCTTATTATTTTCATATACCTCTTGCCACTCGAAATAATCTTCATCGAAATAAACAGCAAATTTAATTTTCACGTTTTTCTTCTCTGTATAATCATAACCAGTAAACTCTACTACATCATAATCTTTTTCTTTCTTCACAAACTTCCAGGTTGGATTATCAGTCATAATCTCTAAAGTAACCCCTTCGCCACTTGAACGAACAACGTTTTTAATATTCGGTTCAGTTGGTAAAAAGGACAGCCCGAACGCAGCTAACCCAAACACAATCCCGACTATAATCTGTAAACCAATCATACCAGCAATACTCACGCCACCCTTTGATTGTAAGAAATACGCCTTCTCATGATCAGACGCATCTTCTCCCTTACGAAAAACACGAACAGCATGCTTATAATATAAACGGTTTCCTTTCCATCCGGTAAATATCATCATTCCTAATTGAAGAGCTAAACTAAATGTTACATAAATCCCCTCTGGAATATCTATAAAAGGGGGTATAACTATACTAGGTATAGCCAATAACGCAAATATAATAAATAACTTATACATTTTTCGATAAGCTAACCAAAAAGTTGGGAAGAAAAAGGCTACCCAATTCCATGTATTCCCTTGCGCTGGATTTTCTACTTTCCCCCACTTAAAGTCATAATAAGCTGTATTCTTTTGAACAACTTTATGTAATTCTTGTGGAGAAATCGTTTCTTGTAAAACCGTGTCCTTCACG
>NZ_JAKUEU010000189.1:0-1896 GCF_022663075.1 Bacillus cereus group sp. BfR-BA-01441 | reverse complement strand
AGAGGCGCTTTTTGCCTCGCAGGAAGAAGTGAAGCCACTGACCATTCTAGCTGCTGAAGCTAGATTAAATAAAAAGCGTAAGCAGCTCCTTCAGAAAGGTTAAAATGGTCGATCTTTCTAACTATTGGAGCTGGAACTAAATTAAATAAGAAGCGAAGACAAATTTTCTTGTCTTCGCTTCTTGTATTTGTGTTCCAACGTATTGATTAAAACTAGATAAAAGGGTTACAATAGTGAATATTACCCTACTTGAACTTATTGCCTTTCATTATTAATTATTTGCCTTCCGTATTTTTTCCCTTTACCCATGAAAAAAGAGAATAACGTTAAAGTGTGGTGTCTGAATGAATTTGTCAATTGCAGCATTAGAAAACATGAAATTAAAAGAGTTATACGAGCTTGCGAAAGAATTTAAGATTTCGTATTATAGCAAGTTAACGAAAAAAGAGCTGATTTTTTCTATTTTGAAAGCTCGAGCAGAAAAAGAAGGTTTCTTTTTCATGGAAGGCGTATTAGAAATTATTCAATCAGAAGGATTTGGATTCCTACGTCCTATCAACTATTCTCCAAGCTCAGAAGATATTTATATCTCAGCTTCGCAAATTCGTCGTTTCGATTTACGTAATGGAGATAAGGTTTCTGGTAAAGTACGACCTCCGAAAGAAAATGAACGCTATTTTGGGTTATTACAAGTTGAAGCTGTAAACGGAGATGATCCAGATTCAGCAAAAGAGCGTGTGCATTTCCCTGCATTAACACCATTATACCCAGATCGCCAAATGAAATTGGAAACGGAACCGAAAAAGTTACCGACACGCATCATGGATTTAATCGCACCAGTTGGATTTGGACAACGTGGTTTAATTGTTGCGCCTCCAAAGGCTGGTAAAACAAGTCTATTAAAAGAAATCGCGCACAGTGTTACAACAAATCATCCGGAAGCAGAACTAATTGTACTTTTAATTGATGAGCGTCCAGAGGAAGTAACAGACATTGAACGTTCTGTTAAAGGAGATGTTGTAAGTTCTACTTTTGATGAAGTACCAGAAAATCATATTAAAGTAGCTGAGCTTGTGTTAGAACGTGCGATGCGTCTTGTAGAGCACAAGAAAGATGTTATCATTTTAATGGATAGTATTACCCGTTTAGCTCGAGCTTACAACCTCGTTATTCCACCAAGTGGTAGAACATTATCAGGTGGTATCGATCCAGCTGCCTTCCATAGACCGAAGCGTTTCTTTGGAGCTGCACGTAATATTGAAGAAGGCGGTAGCTTAACAATTTTAGCAACAGCCCTTGTTGATACAGGATCACGTATGGACGATGTTATTTACGAGGAATTTAAAGGAACTGGAAATATGGAACTTCACTTAGATCGTTCATTAGCTGAACGTCGTATCTTCCCAGCGATTGATATTCGTCGTTCTGGTACACGTAAAGAAGATCTATTAATTCCAAAAGAACATTTAGACAAGTTATGGGGCATTCGTAAGACAATGCGTGATACACCAGACTTTGTTGAAAGTTTCTTACGTAAGCTTCGTCAAACGAAGACAAATGAAGAGTTTTTACAAAACATTGTTGCAGACTCGAAAAGGTATGTAACAACTAAGTAAAGGGAAAAAATCAAGACTCGCTTATTTTATAGTAAGCGAGTTTTTTATGCTGTTTAGGTGATATTAAAGAGAGAAATAAGTGAAAGAACCTGAGCTAGTCAGAGCTGGATGAGCTCCCTCCAGCGGCTAAAATCTCCGGTCATTTCGCTCTCTCGCATGAAGCAAAAAGCGCTTCAAGATCGAGAGTTCGAAGTGTCCTGGATTCTTAAGTAATATCCAGTTCTGGTGGCTAGCTCTTCGCATCTAAGAACCTTACGCCCGAAAGGTAAAAAGCACCTTT
>NZ_JAKUEU010000188.1:0-2059 GCF_022663075.1 Bacillus cereus group sp. BfR-BA-01441 | reverse complement strand
GACTAAAGATATCCATTTAATAACAAAAAGGAAACACCATTACACACCGGTGTTTCCTTTTTCTTTGTACCAATTATATATACGAAGTGAATCTTTTTTTCTCATATGCTTTACTTCATAACCGCGCCCAGCTACCGCTACAAGAGTTGTACATAATTCATCTTTTCTTTGAAAATACGATTGATTATAACCTACTGCTTGAACATGTCTTCTTCGCATTATTCCTGTATATTTCGAAAAATTACGATATACAACCGTTAGTTGATTTTCTCTTAATTCATAACCGCCACTTTTATATCTAGCATACGCAAGTAACGAAAACACGATAAATAACGGTAAAATAACAAACAACGCAATATATTGTTTAAAATATATACTCACGCTGGCAATTAGAACTGTGAGTATGATACTTATTAACCAGCCCATAATGAAATAACGACGCAACGCTGTTTTTGGTAAGTGAACGATCTCCGCTTCGATTTCATATGGTAACTCTAAATATGTGATCAGGTGCTGTACATCTTTTTTCTTCATAAATGGATGCAACATTACTTCGTTACTTGCTGCTCCAATACTTTGAATTGCTTCCACTTCAACAGCACAATAGCCAAACGGCTGGCGAAGCATACCTTCTTTTACAGTAATCGCTTGAATGCGGTGCAATTTTAAGACAAACTCTTTCTTTTCAAATAATCCTTGAACGATACGAATCTCTTCCCCTTTTCGCTCAATTTTAAAGTTTGCATATTTCAACACATATCCAGCCGTGGAAATAATCCACGAAATTGCCATTAAAATTAATGCAATTACAATTAGTTTATAAACACCGTTTCCCATCACATACGCTTCTACTTTACTTGTGAATCCTTCAGGAAGAACAAAATCAAACTTTGTGTAAAGAAGTACCAGTCCAGAGAACACTAGTCCGAACCGACCAGATGTAATCGCTGCGGCTAAAACCTCTTTCGCTGTTAACTGATAAACCGTCTTGCTTTCTTCCTCTTCTATTTCTTCTTTTACAGTAGTTTCTTTCTTATGTAATAAAGAGATTAAATGTTTTGCCTCGTCTTCTTTAATACCAGCCAACATCACTTCTGGTTCATTACCACCACCGGCTACTTCTATATTTAACTTCATAAGTCCGAGCATTTGATAAATGATGTTAGAAGACGTACTAATATTTTGTACACGCTCTTTATTTAAATAGCTTTCCTTCTTTACAAAAACACCGTGCTTTATATGTAAAATATTATTCTCAATCCAGTACACTTTAAAATACCATTTAATTGCTGAAAAAATAGCCATGATGAATAAAACAACCAGAAGAAAAAGATAAAATAAATACCAAGGTTCCACTTGTTCATCAGGTTTAAATAAAACAAGAATAATAAGTGGCAACAAACTCGCAATCCTAATACCTAACAATATCGTAATCGGATGTTGCCTCTTATACATCCTTATCACTCACTTTCGCAAGTTCTCCAATTTGTCTTTTCAGCTGTTCTGCTTCTTCTTTCGTTAAACCTGGAATACTATGAGAAGTTGCGGCTGTTGAAATATGTAATTCTGCTAAATTATACTTTCTCATGATCGGCCCTTGCTCAATCGTTACGTGCTGCACACGGATCATCGGAATAAGTACGCGTTTTACAACAAACATTCCCTTTTGAATCTCAATCTCTTCTTCATTTAATCTGTAACTATAATAGCGTTGACGTAAATTTGGAAACACAAAATAATCAAGGGGAATAAATGTAATAGCTCCTGTTACTAATAGTCCGAACAACCAGCCCCACCAGTTAAAGTTAATCATAAAAAAGAAATACGCAATTACGACTGTTAGTATAACTACCGCCCCAATTAAAGCGTGCATCCTCCACACTTTCAGCATATTAGAATGAATCTCCCTTTCTAACGGCTGCATCTCATCACTCCAATTCTATGAATTTATTACTTATATATTATCAAAAAATAAGGTTTTATATACATTTTTGTAAATTTATAGTCAAATAAAAATAGTTGAATCAAAAGCATATTAAAGAAACACATACCTCAGTTT
>NZ_JAKUEU010000187.1:0-2074 GCF_022663075.1 Bacillus cereus group sp. BfR-BA-01441 | reverse complement strand
GAGCAAACAGAATTCCAAAAACTTGATATGGTTGAAACGGAAGAGTTCGGAAACATGCTTATTTTAGATGGCATGGTTATGACAACAGAAAAGGACGAGTTCGTTTATCACGAAATGGTAGCGCACGTACCTTTATTTACACATCCAAACCCTGAAAACGTATTAGTTGTTGGTGGCGGTGATGGTGGTGTTATTCGTGAAGTGTTAAAACACCCAAGTGTAAAGAAAGCAACTCTTGTTGAAATCGATGGAAAAGTAATTGAGTACTCTAAACAATACTTACCATCAATTGCAGGCGCATTAGATAATGAGCGTGTAGAAGTAAAAGTAGGAGACGGTTTCCTACATATCGCAGAAAGCGAAAATGAATACGATGTAATTATGGTAGATTCTACTGAGCCAGTAGGACCAGCAGTAAACCTATTTACAAAAGGCTTCTACGCTGGAATTTCAAAAGCGTTAAAAGAAGATGGTATTTTCGTTGCACAAACGGACAACCCTTGGTTCACACCAGAGTTAATTACAACTGTGTTTAAAGACGTAAAAGAGATCTTCCCAATCACTCGTTTATACACAGCAAACATTCCAACTTACCCAAGTGGTCTTTGGACGTTCACAATTGGATCTAAAAAACATGATCCATTAGAAGTAAGTGAAGAGCGTTTCCACGAAATCGAAACGAAATACTACACAAAAGAATTACACAATGCAGCATTCGCATTACCGAAATTTGTTGGCGATTTAATTAAGTAAGAGAATTGTATCAAACAAATAAAGTGTAAGTAGCTCATTTAAGGTGTTTGTCCAGAAGACTTGAACATGCTAGCTACTTACACTTCTGTAGAGAAAATCGTCTTCTTGTTGTTAAAAAGAAGACCCGGTAAATCGAGAAAGAGGAGCAATTCGCTCCAAATTTGAGAAATAGTGAAAGGTTGGGATACCTTAAGTTCCACATAAGGAGGAAAAGAATATGCGTTTTGATGAAGCTTATTCAGGTAAAGTATTTATTAAAAGTCATCCAAGTTTTGAAGAGTCAAAGGTAGTTATTTATGGGATGCCTATGGATTGGACAGTAAGTTACCGTCCGGGATCTCGTTTTGGCCCTGCACGTATTCGTGAAGTATCAATCGGTCTTGAAGAATATAGCCCGTATTTAGATCGTGAACTAGAAGAGGTAAAATATTTTGATGCGGGTGATATCCCATTACCATTCGGAAACGCACAACGCAGCTTAGACATGATTGAAGAGTATGTATCAAAACTTTTAGATGCCGATAAGTTTCCACTAGGTCTCGGCGGTGAGCACCTAGTGTCTTGGCCAATTTTTAAGGCAATGGCAAAAAAATATCCGGATTTAGCAATCATCCACATGGATGCTCATACTGATTTACGTGAATCGTATGAAGGGGAGCCTTTATCCCACTCTACACCAATTCGTAAAGTGTGTGATTTAATTGGTCCGGAAAACGTATATTCTTTCGGAATTCGTTCTGGAATGAAGGAAGAATTTGAATGGGCGAAAGAAGTAGGTATGAACTTATACAAATTTGACGTATTAGAACCGTTAAAAGAAGTATTACCGAAACTTGCTGGCCGCCCAGTCTATGTCACAATCGACATTGATGTATTAGACCCAGCTCACGCTCCAGGAACAGGAACGTTAGAAGCTGGCGGTATCACATCTAAAGAATTATTAGATTCCATCGTAGCAATTGCAAATTCAAATATAAATGTAGTTGGAGCAGACTTGGTAGAAGTAGCTCCAGTCTACGACCATAGTGATCAAACACCAGTCGCAGCAAGCAAATTCGTGCGGGAAATGCTGCTCGGTTGGGTGAAATAAAAGCGAAGCCACCGATCATTCTAGCCACTGCAGCTAGATAAAATAAAAGCCCTCTATATGATTAGAGGGCTCTTATTTTTTCGTTATGTGTCGGTAAGTCGATATATTAAAAAAATCGCTGATATAATTCGAGTTGCGCTGATATATTAAAAAACCGCCGATATAATTTCATTTACTGTTACGCAACACAAAAAAGAGCTATTCCTAAACGATGGGAATAGCTCTTTTTCT
>NZ_JAKUEU010000186.1:0-2195 GCF_022663075.1 Bacillus cereus group sp. BfR-BA-01441 | reverse complement strand
TGAGATTGCCTTATATAAAATGCGTAACATATCATCAATCTCTTCAAAAGTAGAAGCAAGTGGTGGCATAAATACAATCGTGTTACCTAGCGGTCGTAAAATCATACCCAGCTCTCTTGAGCGTTTACATACTTGAACACCGACTCTTTCTGTCCAGTCAAACGCTTCTTTCGTTTCCTTATTCTTCACAAGCTCAATACCAACCATTAATCCGCACTGACGAATATCACCTACATGTTTATACGCAAAGAGCTTTTCTAATTGCGCTGTCACATAATCCGTTTTACGTGCCACTTCTTCTATTAAATTTGTTTTTTCATATAGTTCTAGATTCGCGATTGCTACGGCACACCCTAACGGATTACCTGTGTAGCTATGTCCATGGAAAAATGTTTTTTGTTCTTCATATTCTCCTAAGAAGGCATTATATATTTCATCTGTCGTTACCGTAACTGCAATTGGTAAATATCCACCTGTTAAACCTTTCCCAGCAGTTAAAATGTCTGGCGTCACATTTTCATGTTCACACGCAAACATTTTCCCTGTACGCCCAAATCCAGTCGCTACCTCATCTGTAATAAATAATACATTGTACTTTGTACATAAATCGCGCAGTCCTTTTAAATATCCTTTTGGCATTGTAATCATTCCGCCAGCACCTTGCATTAATGGCTCTACAATGATGGCAGCTACTTCTTCATGCTTTTCTTTCAACAATTCTTCCATTTCTTCTAAATGGATTTTTACAATTTCCTCCTTATTATTTCCGTAAGGAGAACGATATGTATATGGATACGGCATTTTAATCGCATCAAATAAGAGCGAACTATACACTTGGTGAAACAAGTCTATTGCTCCTACTGAAACAGCTCCAATTGTATCACCGTGATATGCTTCTTTTAATGTAACGAATCTTTGTTTCTTTGGTTTCCCTTTATGCTGCCAATATTGGAAAGCCATCTTAATTGCAATTTCAACAGCGGTAGAACCTGAATCAGAATAGAATACCTTCTTCAATCCATCTGGTACAACCTCAATAATTTTTTCTGCTAATAAAATAGATGGAACGTTAGCAAGTCCTAACATAGTAGAATGAGCAATTTTATTTAATTGCTCACGAATTGCTTCATCTAATTCCGGTACTTGATGTCCGTGAACATTTAACCATATAGATGAAACACCATCCCAATATTCATTACCATTTACATCGTATAGTTTTCTTCCCTCTCCACGTTCAATAATGACAGGATCTTCTTCTAAATAATCTTTCATTTGTGTAAATGGGTGCCATACGTAAGCTTTATTTTTCTCTGCTAATTCTTCATATGTATAAGATGATTTTTCAATCGTTCTACTATTTATTGTCACAATTGTCACCCCTAATGTTAACTTGTTTATAAATATAGTTAACATTAAATCCGAATGACTGTCAATTATTTTAAAATCAAATAGTTCTTAAAAAAGAACAACTTATCATACGATAAGTTGTTCTACTTTCCATGCTGTATCTTTCCAATTTCTAAAATAATTTCTTCATCTTTTTTCCCCTCTGTATCAATTCCAAGTTGCTTAGCGTGCTCAATTAATAAATCATGACGCTTCTCAAATCTAGCGGTATTTACTTCTTTCGTAACCTCTTCTTTTGTTTTCCCCTCAGTAGAAACTCCTAGTTTTTCTGCTGCTTTTTCCATTGATTTCTTCTCTTCTATTTCTTTTACTTTCTTCACTTCTGACTGTTGTATTTGCTTTTGTTTCAACTGCTCTGATTCAGCCGCAAAAGCTGTGTAAATTCCAGCACTTCCTCCAATAACTAATAAAGTGGTAAAAAGAATTATTTTTTTCTTCACTCTTTCCTCCCCCTTTCAAATTCATTATAACGTACATTTTTACAGCGTTAAAAACAATTATCCTTTATTCCCCTAAAAAAACATTTAATATTTTTATTGACATGTAAGATGAAAATATGATAAAAATTTAACTAACATCATATGAATCGGCGTTGATAGGATTTAGTAGTATTTCGATTTCTGATTTCAGAGAGCTGGTGGTCGGTGCGAACCAGTACAGAGCGAATTATGAATTACCCCCTGGAGCTTCTTTTACGAAACGTGAGGAGTAGTGAAAGACGGTTATAGACCGTTATGTCTAAAGAGTGGTGAAACGACACTGTTTCACAATTTAGGGTGGTACCGCGA
>NZ_JAKUEU010000185.1:0-2423 GCF_022663075.1 Bacillus cereus group sp. BfR-BA-01441 | reverse complement strand
CTCTCATGAACAAAAATTATAATTAGGAGAACAAAGGAAGGAAGACGTACACTACAACCCTGTTTTTGGTTGTCTGGTTGCTTCCGAAGGAGGAAAGACAATTGATCCCCAGCGTTACGAAAGTTCGCTAGGGATCAATGTGATTTTAAAATTATTTTATAACTCCTGTATAATTAATAAATGCGTATGCCCCATATACCCCAGCAAGGAAAACTACAGCTATCAGCATTAGCATAGAAATTTCTAAAAAAACCGCTTTAAAACTTTTTTTCACACTTCGCCTAGCATAATTACTACCATAAGCATATTTCATTATATTTAACATGATTACTATGATTATAAAACCAAATATCAAATTAAAAACAGTTGAATATTCACTATATAGATAACTCAAAAAACCAAAAAAAGAGAAACCCTTCATTACTTTTCACCTCTTTATATAAATTTTAAAGATTAAGTGAAAATCTCCCCTAAAGTAAAAACCTCCATGTTAAAGGAATAAGAATTAAATGTAGTATAAATATCGTCCAAGTGATTTTATTATTTTTCTTTATTCCTATCACTCTTTTAAAAATAAAATTAAAGAACCACGCTCCAAAAATCGTGACTAAAATTTCAAAAATAACAAGTATCCATTCCAATATAGTATGATCTTGATTTGGAGAAGCACCAGCCATAACAAGAATAACCACTATTGGAAATGCTGGTATAAAAACTAATAAATAAGAAAAGAAATAGAAAACATACTTTATAAATACTTTTATATCAATAGTATCCATTGTTTTATTCCCCTTATTAATCATTCCAACTTATTATGACAAAATCTTCATAAGTAAAAACTTTCTCACTTTCCAGCTCAACCTTTTTCATTGTAGATTCGTAACAATGTATCTTTTGTACAGGTTCATTTTTCTGGAATTGAAATAACACACACATCATATCAACAACTTCTTCTACAGAAATCTTATCAAAAACCTTTTTATTAGATTGCAACTTATCGACTACAAAATTATATTTTTGAATGAATTCCTCTTGTGTAAATTTAGTTTCATGATAAAGTTCACATGTAGTTCTATCATCCCCTACTCCTTGCTCAATACAATATTTAAATTGTTTCAATATAACCACTCCTTTTTAGTTTAATTCCTTATATTCATTATAACATAATATATACTGAATGTATATTGAATACACACAAAAATCAAAAAGCCAATGTATTTTATCAACATCGGCTTTTTAATCAGTTCTTTTTTCTATATCATATTCCTTTATCTTCTTATATAATGTATTTCGACTAATTTTAGTAATTTCACTTATCTTCTTCATTGGCATTTTTGATGTACTATATAATTCTAAAGCATGTTGTAAGCTTGGATTTTCCTTTGTATATTTCGGCTTTCTTCCTTTATATACTCCATTTCTTTTTGCAATTTCTATACCTTGTCTTTGATGTTCCAAAATTCTTTCTCGTTCTTCCTGAACAGTCCAGCTTAATACAGTTAAAACAATCTCTGATATTAAATTAGCTATACTTGGCATATCTTTAAATTTTCTTGTATCTAAAATAGGCATATTAATAATATAGATATCAATTTCATTTTCTTGAAAATAACGCCATTCATCCATAATTTCTTTTTTATTCCGGCCAAACCTTGATAGATCCTCTACAACAATTGTATCTTTAAATCTAAGCATACTTTTCATCTTTTGGTATTCAGTTCTGTCAAAATTCTTTCCTGATTCTTTATCCAAGAAAATTTTTTCACATCCAGCTTTTTTTAAAGCTTCAATTTGTCTACTTTCATTTTGATCCTTTGTACTTATCCTTGCATAACCAATTAGCATTACACACTCACCTTGTCTGTCTTATCTTTGATGTTTCCATTATCAATAAATTCAATAGTAATAATACCATTTCTAGTAGCTTTTACATGTGTTTTTTTTCCCTGTTTTGCAATCATAAATGTATCTGTTACTTCGTTTTCATTCACACGATATTTCCTAACATATTTTTGTTTATAATGATTTTGTTTGTACCATAAAAGAATATTATAGCAAACACTGACTACTAGCAAACCTATTAAAATATACATTTACTTATCTCCCCTTAATACATAAATTTATATAATTGTAGTTAATTATATAAAAAATACAAACTACAAGTTAATACTATTAAAAAACAGCCTAACAATGTTTTAATAATCTTTGATTTACTAAACCAAGAAGCTACAATAATAAATGATAATCCACTCATAAAAACAGCAAATAAAAACAATCCACTAGCACTGTAGCCCAAAATTCCCCTCTCCTTCTATATGTTCTAAAATTTAAACATTATATATCAAATGCTTCTAAATTTTGTTAAACATTGTTTTTGGCATCATTTTCTTCATTATTATTTTCGATATTTTTTAAAGTTAAAT
>NZ_JAKUEU010000184.1:0-2424 GCF_022663075.1 Bacillus cereus group sp. BfR-BA-01441 | reverse complement strand
AATAAAAAAGACTTCCTTTTTAAAAGGCGTCTTTTTATAGTTGAAAATTTACTAATAAATAAAACGAATTATTTAATAAATGAATCCCAATTGGAACGAGTAAATTCTTCGTTTTCTTATATGTGTATGCTAAACATATACCCATACCAAAAATATATAAAATACTACCTACTGTAAGGGGATGGCCAAAAGTAAATATGAAAGCACTTATAACGGCACTAGTAAGTGCAGAAAAGCGCTGGGATAATTTCGTAAAAAACATCCCCCGAAATAAAAGTTCTTCCCAAATCGGTGCAAAAATGGTGAGCACAACTACATATAAAATGATTTCACTTTTAGTAGGCTTTATTACTATACTAGACTCGTCCACACCAATCCCATGTGGTAAAACTAAATTTAATATTGCAAGATATATAAGAATTACAATCGCTGTCATTACTATCGTTACATAGTGTTTAAAATTATTGAATTGTAATGATTTTATTAAATGTAAGCAGCAATTTCTTGCCGGTGCATACATTACGATAATCATACAAAACGTGAAAGGTGGAATAAGATGATCTACATACCATGGATATAAGGAAGAATCATATAAAAGGTTCAAAAAACCAATTCCATGCATGACCCCAAAAATAATTAATAGAATGCTAATTACTTGGCGCATACTCATTTGTTCATTCTTTTTTTCATATGTAGCTAATTCTATATTCATCCTATCCCCTCCAGTATAATTAAACCTTTTAAACCATTATATACCAAATTCAACATAAAAAAAGACAATACCCCCCACTGTATTGTCCATTTTCGTCCCTACCATTTCTCTCTACACGTCTCAATTAAATGCAGTAAGTACCTCTTCGTCATATCTGCTCTTCTCCACCTTGAGAGCATTCTCTTTTCTTTTGGATTGTGCCGTATTCTCGCTACTTCTTTTAATAAGAGCTCCCATTCTTCCGCTGAACGTTCTGACAAGTATTGCAATCCTCTATCTTTTGAAACGATTGTTTTATAATCTAGTGTATATAAAATGCGTCCCATCGTAACGACAGCTGATTCTACCCACTCTTCTATAAAAAATAAATATGGCTTCTTCGCCTTTTCACTCCAGTACTGTTCTACGTTGTATTTCATCGTATTTACTACATCATTCCATTGTATTTGCAGCGGAAGATCTTCTGCTTCTTTTCCTGTAACTGTAATGCCTTGATTTTTCAACGTCCACCATGTGACCGCATTAATGTCCCAATGACCAACATTAGCTTTACCATCTGCACAATACACGTACTCGTTCATTTCATCATTGTATTTCCCTAAGTCAGCAAGCGGAATATACATACCGTCCATTCTTTTACCTAGCGTATTGTCACTAAGTTTCTTATGTAGTTCCACAAGCTGCTGTTTTTCAGCTTCATTCACGGAATCATTTATCACTGTAACAAAATCAACATCGCTCGTTTCCTTATGAAATGCACCTAGTGCGATGGATCCGTAAATATATACCCCGACTATTTTTTCATCCAAAAAAATTTCTTTTAATTCTACTGTGTACCGCTCCATTAACTGTTGTACTTCCGTTGGTAACGCATGCTTCACTCCATTTTTCATATCTATCCCTCCAATAAAAAAGCCTTTGCAAATTCGCAAAGACTTCTTGTTTTATAAATATTTCTCGATTTCTTCATAAACATCCTTCAAACGAGGATTTCCTTCTCCAACAATTTCTCCATTTACAAGAACGACCGGATAAAATAAATCTTCTTCCACTACGCGCTCAGCGAATGCTTTTTTATCCGCATCTTCTTGTTCTTCTTGGAAATCAATATACTCGAAATTAAATTTATTTTCTTGTCCTTCATATTTACGACCAATTGCCGCTTGTAACCATTCAAACGTTTCTGTTGAAGATGGCATTCCGACGCAGCTCGCACAAATTACTTTCGTCCCATACACTTGAACATTAACCATTTCTTCTCCCCCACTTCTTGTCCCAACAGTATATTCAGATGTCTTATTACATAAGCACATCATTTTACAAACTTATTCCATACCCCTATACTGAAAAAACACGATACAATATTTCGACAATAAAACAAGAAGAGAAAAAATAGATTTTCCCCTCTATCTTGATTATAATAAAACTGATGAAAGGAGTCGATAAAAATGGAAAACCCACATATGCAAGAACAAGTATTAGAAGTATTAGATAAATTACGTCCATTCTTACTTCGCGATGGCGGAGACGTTGAATTAGTAGACATTGAAGAAGGTATCGTAAAACTACGCCTTATGGGTGCATGCGGAAGCTGCCCAAGTTCTACAATCACACTAAAAGCTGGTATCGAGCGCGCGTTACTTGAAGAAGTACCAGGCGTTATCGAAGTAGAACAAGTATTTTAATTAAAAGCGGAAGCGGCTCGTTCAGAA
>NZ_JAKUEU010000183.1:0-2425 GCF_022663075.1 Bacillus cereus group sp. BfR-BA-01441 | reverse complement strand
AAAGTTAGTTTGTCTAGCATCTAAAATAAAAATTGACGTTTCACGTTGTTTGTTTCGTTCAGTTTTCAAAGAACTACTTGGTCGCTCATTTGCGACTTCCTTATGTTAACACTTTCGTTAATTGATGTCAACTAAGTTTTTTATTTCGTTTGTCGCTTGCGACGTTATTGTCATCGGCGACTTGTCCTATATTACACCTCTATATAATAATAGTCAATATTAATCTTTCATTTTTTTTAAAAAGATGAAAAAGACTCTCATACCCCCCTTTTATTTCTCATACATATCAATAAGATAACTGAAAGGAGTGTAGAACTTGTTCAATCCTTCTTTATTACACATCATAAGCTCCCATTCAAGAAGCCCACACTATCATAGGAAGTTTCCAATCATTCTATTTTGGAGTCAAAAAAGCGGCTGTACTTCTCTTGCTAAGTGGTTCTTTTACCAGATTGATTTATTACAAACCGCTCTAAGCTATAGTCCTTTCATTCATAATTATGAATATGATATATACAAAAGTACACCTGCCTATAGTGTACGACTAGGAGTAGCGTTACGAGAAAAACAAAAAGAAACTTTTAAACTTGTTCGTAACCCTTATAGGAGAGCAGTCAGTTCTTTCGTGTCCTTAATTGGACCTCCTTATATGGAAAATCCCGAATGGAAACCCATCCGAAAGTTTTTATATCAAGATGAAAATTCCACCAAAGGGATCTCATTTAAACAATTTTTATACTATCTATTTATAAAAGGGGCTCACGCAAGTGATATTAACCCACATTTCACACAACAATATATAGCTGGTGAAGAAGAATATGTGACCAATTATATATACTTAGAAAACTTCGATCACGAAATGAAAGAATTAGAAAAGCGTTTCGAATTAAAAACCGCACCAATAAATGAGTTCTCAACATCATGGCATCATCAAACTCCCGCCATGATTTATAAAGGGAATTTTAGCGAAGGCGATATTACTGATCCTTTATTTCCACGTCATCCAACTTTTGAAAGCTTTTATGATACTGAATGTATACAACTTGTCCAAACAATATTTCAAAATGATTTCGACACATATAAATACAGCAAAGAATATCCATACTAACTTTAGTCTATTATCTTTGCTAAATAAAAAAGATACCTCATATATAAGGTATCTTTTTAACATTTCAATTATATAAATCATACTGTTTAACAGTCTCTATGCTCCACCTTGTTACCTTTTAATAGATTACATAACTTTTGCTTATCCGCCCATCCTACTCCAATTAAGACTAAACTCGCTCCCATTATTACTCTCCATGTCAGAGATTCATTTAATAGAATAATTGAAGTAATAATACTTATTAATGGTAATGCATTTAAATATAATCCGCTTACTGATGCTGAAACTCTCTCTAGCGCTTTATTCCAAAACCAATACGCTAAAATTGTTGCTCCAATAACAAGGTATATTACACTAAGTACCGTTTTCCAAGTTTCAACCTTTGGGAGACCGTAATAAAAAATTTCTACCAGTGCAAACGGTAAGAGAATAACAGCTCCAATAATTAAAGTTAATGTTGTAAAAACCTCGTTTGATAAATACTGTTCTTGTTTTGGTCGTTTTAGCAAAACTGTGTAGAAAGCAAATAGAAAAGTACTTAATAATATTAGTATATCTCCTATTAAGGACACTTCTTGATTAGCACTTTTAGATGGAATCGTAATAAAGAGTACTCCTATAGCACCCAATATAATTCCTATCCAATAATTCAATCGAATTTCCTCTTTTAAAAAGAGTGCTGAAAAAAGAATTGTAACCAATGGTAACGCAGCATCTATAATACTCACATGTAATCCACTGGTTAAAGAAATGCCGTAGGATGTAAACATAAAATAACCAGCTACACCGGTAAAAGCTAACAAACTCATTCTTTTCCATGGAACTTTTTTATGTACAACTGATTTTTGTAGTTCCTTAAATGAGAATATCATACAAATTCCACCTGCAAAGAAAAGACGAATAAATAACAAAGTAAACGGCTGAATAGATTCTAACGCCCATTTTGTTGGCGCAATGGCTGTGCCCCATAATATAACAGCCACTAATAACATGCATATTTCTTTCATAATTCCCCACACCCATCAAAAATATATGTTAACTACCTTAATTATAGATTTTTTCTAATGTAAAATCCTTTAAAAGCACAAAAGGTTATGTAAGATCACAAACATTCTTTTTACATCTGGACTATATTCTTGAAAAGGTAATTCTTACCTTTAAATTAAAAATAATAAAAATAAACACAAAAAAACCTAAGTCAAAATGACTTAGGTTCTTGCTTGGCGACGTCCTACTCTCACAGGGACAAGGTCCCAACTACCATCGGCGCTAGAGAGCTTAACTTCCGTGTTCGGTATGGGAACGGGTGTGACCTCT
>NZ_JAKUEU010000182.1:0-2426 GCF_022663075.1 Bacillus cereus group sp. BfR-BA-01441 | reverse complement strand
TCGCTTACTTGCCCAATTGTTAGATATGAATCATTATTATAGAAAAAAGTATGCCGTTCGAATTCTTCTTTTGGGATAAAATACCTCTTATCTGAAGGTATTTTAAAAACATTTGAGAAAGTCTTCTTTTTGATAAGCTTTAAGACAGCTGAAGTTGGAATGTTTAGTATTTTACTTATATCTTTTGTGGTATAAGAAGTTTCTTTTTTCTTTAGTAAGTTACTAAAAGAAATTACATCCTTTTTTGAAATATAATAGTTTTGACCTAATTTAATTGAATTTGGAAATGCTCCCAGTTTTAATAACATACGGGTTTTCTGCAAGGAAATATTTAATTTTTGGCTGACTTTAGAGCTAGGGTAGTGTGTTATTAAAACACTATTTTCTTTGAATTTTATAATTCCATCCTCTGTGATTCGCATTTCTTTTTTTGAAATCCATTTTGCATTTAAATGCCCGTTACTAATAAGTTTGTATACAGTTGAACGAGATAAAGATAATTGTTCAGCTGTTTCTTTCACTGTGAAATATCGCATATAAAATCTCCTTAAGTGTTTATGATAATTTAAAACTTAATCTCTTTATACACATAGAGTTGATTTAGATAATATTCTAAATTAGTTTTCATTCTCTTAGTATTTGCCATATAGTCGAGTGAACTAGATATATTATCATCTCCTCTTAGAAGAGCAACATCTTGGGGATTTTTAGCGACTTCTGCAAGCATATTTGTGAAAATCCCTCTGCCTATATGTGTAGACCAATCAGTATTACTTAGAGCGATAGATGCAATTTTGTCATTCGGATCTTGAGAACTTTTTAAATAATTTATAAAGGCAAGCTTGGCTTTCTTAAAGTAGTAACGGTAACTAGCTCCAGTCATTGGCATACCTGTTTTATTAATAAAAACAGCATTAATATTGGAGTCTTTTATATATTGTTGGTAGTGCAATATATATAATTGCTTTAACCAATCCCTGAAACCTAGTACCAGTTGATCTCTTGGTTTTTTAACATAACTTGAGCCAGAACCATCTTTAATATCAATTCGATTCAAATTATTTTGAACATTTAAAAGTAAACCATCTTGACCATAAGGACCAATGAGTTTAATATCTGAGGTTCTAATATTTACAACTTCTCCACTACGTAAGCCACCAAATACTTGCATATAAACTCCCAAGGCAATGGGATTTGCTACCTCAAATACTATTTCTAAAAATCTTAAAATATAAATGTGTGGTATGTCATGTTCAATATTGTTTTTTTCTGATGAAGGGACAATAATACTTTCAAGGTGAGTGTTAATATAATCTGAGATAGAATTTTTAGAACTAATTAAATGCTCATTATTTATCGATAGATTACTGACCAGATTATTTTTGGAAAGGTAGACGAAAAACTCTTTTATAGTACGCTGATAACTTAGAACGGTTACTCTAGATTTTCCTTCCAAAGTCAAATTGTTTAAGAAACTAATTGCATGCTCGAAATGTAAATGTTCTAGAGAATATAATTTGTAACTTTTTTGTTTTTTTAAAAGGAAATTTAAGAACACTGCCAAATTTTGTGTGTGAATTTTCATTGTATTATATGACTTATGTTTCCATTTAGAAAATATAAAATCTGTTAGAGGATGCATAACAGGCTGTTTAGTTACGGCTGTTTTTATTGCTAATGTAGCATGTTGCTTTTGCATAGGTGTTCCTTGTGAATTCCTCCCAATCCTAATCCAAACAGGATGCATAATAAATTTTATTTTCGCTGTTATATCCTCATTAAAAGGAATAATATTATTTTCTCTAGCTATAAATTTTTTTATATAGAGCACCCCCTATATATTAATAAGTGATGAATTAGTTGTTCATGTTGATTATAAATAATCATTTCTATATTGGGAATAGTTAATTATTTATGTGCATAAATGGTTTTCAAAATTCTATTATATCTATGATTATCTTAATAATAGAGCACATAAATGAAAGAGTAATGTATATAAAGATGATGGGATATATTGTTTAATGAATTAGAAAAGAGTAGTATGTGACGATCTCCTTATTGGTCGGATGATTTGAAAATTGTGAAATCCTTATGGATATTACTATTAAGATGTTCCTAGCTGAAATGATTTTATAGTTCATCATTAATACATTAGAAGAAAGGAGAGAAAAAATGAATAAATAAGATAATTTCTTCTATAGAAGAGATGAAGAAAGAATTTAATGCCAGTTTAATATTTAATTCTACACAATCGACAATATAGGCTTTATAGATATTTGTATCTGCTAATCTTTCTGAGGAGTATTATAAGTTGAAAATTATAGTTATGATTTTTGTAAGATTTAATAAATAATTTTCTATACTTGGGATTGTGAATTTTAATGATATAAGTATGTATAAAAAATATCTATTTTTAATGTAAGGGA
>NZ_JAKUEU010000181.1:0-2465 GCF_022663075.1 Bacillus cereus group sp. BfR-BA-01441 | reverse complement strand
CGGAAGTTAAGCTCTCTAGCGCCGATGGTAGTTGGGACCTTGTCCCTGTGAGAGTAGGACGTCGCCAAGCAACTTTAAGACGAGTCAGAATGACTCGTCTTTTTTGTGTTTTATAACTTCTTTTCAAAGCTAAATATTTTGAAGTGCTTCTCGCTTTTCAAAAAGGTTTTTGAGTACGTAGCTATATAAGTTTTATTCAATTTCTTTCGTGATTCTTTATATGTAATTTAAGATTTTCTATTTTATTTCTTAAAGATAGGATTCATCAGTGTGTTAAAATAGTACAGTTGTTTTTGATGTACTTTAATATAAGAAGATTTAAGTTAGAAAAGGAGATAATATGAAAAAGATAAGTATAATTACTATAGTAGTCTTAGTCCTGCTAGTAATCGTGTATATGTTAGTTGGGAATTATTTTTATAACTACGCGTTAAATGCGAAACAAGAAAAAGAATTTTTGCAAGATAATCCTCATTTAGTAGAAACGGTAAATGCGTCGGGAGATGTATTGGCTGCAAATGAAGAAAAGAATGCAAACTTCGTATCGAAGTATAAACCTAACACATTAACTATACGTTCTTTCGATAAATTAAATTTAAAAGGTTATGAATATATGAATGAACCATCCAGTCATAAATGGGCAATTGTAGTTCATGGATACAATGGTAGAGCATCAGAAATGACGAAATATGTTCGTAACTTTTATGAACAAGGCTATAATGTCATAGCACCAGACCTTCGTGGACACGGAAATAGTGAAGGGGATTATGTTGGTATGGGCTGGCATGATCGTAAAGATGTTTTGATTTGGATTCAACAAATCTTGAAGAAAGACCCTAATGCTGAAATAGCTCTATTTGGTGTTTCAATGGGCGGGGCAACTGTAATGATGACTTCAGGAGAAGATTTACCTTCTAATGTTAAAGTTATTATTGAAGATTGTGGATACTCAACTGTTATTGATGAATTTACTTATCAACTAAAAGATTTATTCCATTTACCGAAGTTTCCTGTTATGAATGCGGCAAATACGGTTACTAAATTAAGAGCTGGTTACGATTTAGAAGAGGCTTCAGCTGTAAAACAAGTAGCGAAAAGTAAAACACCTATGCTGTTCATTCATGGGGATGCTGATACATTCGTTCCTTTTGAAATGTTAGATGAAGTATATAATGCTGCAAAAGTAGAAAAAGAGAAATTAATTGTTCCAGGTGCTGGACATGGAGAAGCGGAGAAAGTAGATTCGAATAAATATTGGAATACTGTATGGAAGTTCGTAGGGAAGTATATTCCGGCATAATTAAAGTTGTTGCATATATATAGACGATAATCGGAGGGATAATAGTTAATCCTTTTGATTATCGTTTTTTTGTTAATTAGGTATTCTGCTATAAGTGTGTTTTTGTATGTACTATATGAAGGAGATAGAGCAAAAACTTTTGAATTCCTTAATCTCAGTGCTACAATGATTGAAAACTAAATGTTAATGAGGTGTTTTTATGAAAATTGAAGTATGGTCGGATTTTGTATGCCCATTTTGCTATATTGGGAAACGTAGATTAGAGATGGCTTTAGAGCAATTTCCACATAAGAAGGATGTTGAAGTTGAGTTTAAAAGTTTTGAATTAGACCAAAATGCTCCAATCTATTCTGGAACAAGTATTAATGAAGTACTTGCATCAAAGTATGGAATTAGTATTGAAGAAGCTAAGCGTAATAACGTACAGTTAGGAAATCATGCAGCTAGTATGGGTTTAAGTTTTAATTTTGATGAGATGAAGCCGACGAACACGTTTGATGCGCATCGTCTTGCGAAGTTTGCAAAGAATCAAGGGAAAGAAAAAGAGATTACAGAAAATTTACTTTTTGCATATTTCACTGAATCGAAAAATTTAAGCGATGTGGATACACTTGCTACCATCGCTGAAGCTTCAGGTTTAGATAAGCAAGAATCTTTAAAGGTTATTAATGATAAAAATGCGTATGCAAATGATGTTAGAATTGATGAAGCGATTGCTCAGCAATATCAAATTTCGGGAGTGCCTTATTTTATTATTAATCAAAAGTATGCTATTTCAGGTGCACAACCACTTGAAACTTTTGTTGGTGCACTTCAGCAAGTGTGGGAAGAAGAGAATCCTGCACCTAAGTTGCAAGAACTTTCTTCAGAGGGTGGAAGCGATCTTTCTTGTACTGATGGAAGTTGTTCGGTGCCGTCGAAAGAACAATAGTTTTTATGGTAGAAGAGCACCCCATAGATTGTTCTGTGGGGTGCTTGTATATAACTATAGAAGAAATACATAAGTGAAATCTATAAAATATAAAGTTTTTTAAAAAACGTATTGACGATTATACTTTAGAGGTGTAATATAGAACAAGTCGCCGATGACATTAACGTCGAAAGCGACAAACGAAATGAAAAACTTAGTTGACATTGAAAGATGAAAATGTTAACATAAGGAAGT